>JANXRI010000075.1 GCA_025353085.1 Betaproteobacteria bacterium | reverse complement strand
TGCCGCTGCTCGACCGTGAAGGCGATTCGCTTTTTTCCGGTCGCGCTCAGGAGGGCCTCCCTGAGCACGCGAACCTCCTCTTGAACGTACTCGAGCCTGCGCGCCATGCGCTCGTTGATCGCGTACGCAATGATGGCGATCATGAACTGGAAGGTCACCGGCAGCATCGGTGGTAGCAAGTGCTCACCTTGCTGCGTTATTTCCCACCCTGTATTTCAGCTGGAATCATGCGAGAATTAGCCGCGATGAATTTCTGGACACAACGAGTTCGAGTTCCTCCGCGAGCGCCTGCTTATGGAACGCGGTTGCCCAAAGCTCAATCTCCTTGTGCGCTCGTCCAACGCCGGCATCATCGAGTTCTATCGTAAGCTGGGGTATGTGCAAGACGAAGTGGTCAGTCTGGGCAAGAGGCTCATTCACGATCCGACCCCCAACCCGGCAGTCGAGAAGGACGCTTCGCCGCAAAGCGGCTCGCGCCCCTCACTTCCACGTTGAGGCTGTATAAAAAGTCCTGAAGTGTGTCGTCGCGGATGCTTCGCGAATCGTTAGTTGAATATAGCGATTACGGAGAAAGCCGATGGCACGCTACAAGATAGTGGACCGCAGCCCGAAGTTGTTGCCGGTAGTTCTCGATGCGCAGATCCAGCCTGGGTCGTTCGAATACGCGCTGGATTACCTGATTGACCATGAAATTGACCTCTCGAAGCTCGATCAACGCTATGTGAACGATGAGACCGGTGCGCCGGCCTATAACCCGGCAGTCATGCTCAAAGTCGTGCTGCTGGCGTATTCGCGCGGGATGGTGAGCAGCCGGGCGATCGAGCGGGCCTGCCGCGAGAGCGTGTTGTTCATGGCGATCTCGGGCGACAGCAGCCCGCAGTTCACGACCATCGCCAAGTTCATCCGCGAGCTGGGGGCTGAGATCACGGCGATCTTTACGCAGGTGCTGCTCATTTGCGATCGGCAGGGACTGATCGGCAAACAGATGTTCGCGATCGACGGGGTCAAGCTGCCCAGCAACGCCGACAAGCGCCGCAGCGGCACGCTCAAGGAATTGACGCATGCCGCGCAGCGCATGGAGCGCGCGGTCGCGAAACTGATGACGGCCCACCGCAACAGCGACGAAGCGGGAGCGGACGAGACCGCGGCTGAGTCCAACCAACGGCGTGTCGAGCAATTGCGGGGCGAAGCCCGGCGCATCCGCCAGTTTGTGGCGAGTAACGCCGAGCGTCGCTCGGGCAAAGGTGCCATTCGCAAGAGCAATGTCACCGATAACGACAGCGCCAAGATGGCCACCTCCAAAGGAGTTATCCAGGGTTACACAGCGGTCGCTGCCGTCGATGACCGCGCACAAGTCATTGTCGCTGCCCAGGCGCACGGCTCAGGCTCCGAGCAAAGTGTGCTGATACCGGTGATACGGCAAACCGACTATCTGCGTACGGATGAGACGATGATCACCGCGGACGCGGGCTATCACAGCGAAGCCAATCTGCAGCAACTGTGCGAGGCTGGCATTCCGGCGCTGATTGCCGACGGGCTCATGCGCAGGCGCGACGAGCGGTTCAAAGATCAGGCCAAATACAAAGCAGCGCCCGATCCGCTTTACGATAAGCAGGCAGCCGCGCAACCCGTTACCCAATCTGCGCCGATCAAATTCCAGCCTAAGGACTTCCGCTACGATCCGGCCACCAACAAGTGTATTTGCCCGGCGTGCAAGCGCCTCTACAGTAACGGCGATCACTGCACCATCAATGGCAGGACGTATCACAAATTTACCGGGGCCAAGCGGGACTGCGTACCCTGCACTCTCCGAGACCGCTGTCTGCGCTATCCAGAGCGCACCAAGGTGCGCCAGTTAGCCATCTTCGCCAAGAATCAGAATTCGCCATTGCGTTATACCGAGCGCATGAAGCAGGCCATCGACAGCGCAAGGGGAAGACGAATCTACGGCCGCAGAATGCCCACGGTGGAACCGGTGTTCGCCAACCTGCGGCACAACAAGCAACTGAACCGCTTTACCCTCAGAACCCAGCCCAAGGTCAATACGCAGTGGAACCTGTATTGCCTGGTCCACAACATCGAGAAGCTCGCGCATCACGGATACGCGCGATGAGCACGATGCACGCCCCAGATTGCGTTATACAGCCAGAACGCTGCGCAATTTACCGCGTGTAAAACACGTTCCCGACTTCTGACTCATAATCGCTTTATGACAACGCAATTACTGACAAAAACCCCAGCTCGCGCTCACTGCGACGGGGTTTTTATACAGCCTCGTTATGTGTCAAAGGAACGGACATCGAAATGAATCACAAACGCAAACGCCCTAAGCAAGGCCGTGCTGGGTGTCTTCTGTGCAAGCCGAACAAACTCGGTAAAGGGATGGAAAAGAAACTTGGCCATCGCGGGTTTGGAAAGCTGCGAAAAGAAGCAGCCGCCGCACAGGCATTCATCGATGCCACATAACCGCACGTTCCACCGCGACGCGCAAAGGCAGCGCGCGCGTAAACGTGGACGTTAGACATCACAATGGAACTTTCTCGTGACGAAGAATACGAGGAATTCAAGACCTTCACCGATCAAGGGTCCGCCGAAGCAATGCGATCGTGGCTTGAATTTGAAGGCGTCCCTTGCTTTGTCGACTCGCGGCAAATGTCTACGGTGTTTGCCGTATGCGTTTTGAAAAAGCTCGCACATCGAGCACGTTGGATCGTTGCGCAATTGCCACCAACCGACGCAGAGCTTGATTATCTCGCTACCGGCAAGCTCCCTGGACAGGACGACGAGAAGTGATGTCTAACCCGCTGTTCAACACTGACGCGCGGCCGAAGACGCCGCGCGCTGGTTAACGCAACGTTAGGCAACATGAACCCGCCTCTTAGCGTCGCGTACG
>JANXRI010000073.1 GCA_025353085.1 Betaproteobacteria bacterium | reverse complement strand
GAAGCGGCGCTGCGGGCCGCTGACGCCGGCTATGACATTATCGAAGTGCACGCGGCGCATGGTTATCTGATCCATCAGTTTTTGTCGCCGCTGACGAACCAACGCACCGATGCGTACGGCGGCGATCTTGCCGGCCGCATGCGGCTGTGTCTTGAAATCGTTGAAGCCGTGCGCGCAACCTGGCCGGTCGACCGGCCGGTTTTCATGCGCGTTTCGGCGGTCGATGGCGCGAACAGTCAATGGACGGTCGACGATACGGTGGCACTCGTGCGCGCGGCAAAAGAGCGCGGCGTTGAAGTCGTGACGACCTCGTCGGGGGGCATCAACGGTCCGGGTACGGCGACACTGGTGCCGCGTTATGCGGGCTATCACGTTGCCTATTCAGAGCGCGTGAGGCGCGAAGCGAACCTGAAGACGGTCGCGGTCGGCTTGATTACCGAAGCGCAGCACGCTGAGAAAATTTTGCAGCAAGGCCAGGCTGATTTCATCGCCCTCGCGCGTGAACTGTTGTGGAACCCGAACTGGCCCGTGCATGCCGCGCGCGAACTCGGCGTGCCCGATTATCTCGATCTGCTGCCGCGCGGATATTCGTGGTGGCTGAAGCGGCGTGAAGAAATTCGCGAGGTCACTCGCCAGGCGGTCGACGGGAGCAACTGAGCGCCGCGCGTCGGCTAAGCGACCCGCAGCTAACCCTTTACTGCATGAACCAGCCATGACTGACCACGAGCGATTGCCCGGTCAGCGCATTGGTTGGAAACGACGCGAACATCAATGCCACCTGCGCCACGTCGGCGGTGGTGGTGAACTCGCCATCGACCGTTTCCTTGAGCATGACGTTTTTGATTACGTCGGCTTCACTGATGCCGAGCGTTTTGGCCTGCTCGGGAATCTGTTTTTCCACCAGCGGCGTGCGCACGAACCCCGGACAAATCACATTGGCGCGGATGTTGTGTTTGGCGCCTTCCTTGGCGACGGTCTTCGCTAATCCAATCAGGCCGTGCTTGGCCGTCACATAAGGCGCCTTGAGCACCGAGGCCTCCTTCGAGTGCACCGACCCCATGTAGATGATGCTGCCGCCCTTGGTGCTGGCGATCATCTGTTTCATGCAGGCGCGCGTCGTCAAAAATGCGCCATCGAGATGAATCGCGAGCATTTTTTTCCAGTCCGCGAAAGTGAATTCCTCGATCGGATGGACAATCTGAATACCCGCGTTGCTGATCAGAATATCGACATTGCCGAACGCCTTGATCGCCGCTTGGACCGCTGCTTCGACTTGCGCCTCATCGGTAACATCAGCGGCGACGCCAATCGCTTTGCCGCCGGCCTGTTCAATTTCTGCGGCGGCCGCGGCGGCTGCCACACTGTTCAGATCGGCGATGACGATCTTCGCCCCTTCGCGCGCAAATTCCAGCGCGATCTCATTGCCGATACCGCTGGCTGCGCCGGTGATAAATGCAACCTTGCCTTCAAGTCGTGACATGTCTGACTCCTGATTTTAGGTTTTGGAAAAGCCGCAGGTGGCTTCTCATCGGTGAAATTACGATTGAATACGGCACGGTGAAAAAGTTGTGCGAGCAACCGAATCGATCAAACCGGCCGTGAGTGCCGCGTCAAATCATATTGCGTGACGCCTTCGTCGAGCCCTGACGACTTGAGCCACTCAGGATGCTCGATAGTGTCGCGCACATCGCAGCGGCCGGCCTGCCAATGCTCGAGCACCGACAGGCGCGAAAATTCATAGTCCTTCGATTCCAGTTCATACGATGCCTGCCGGTAAATCAGATGCACGATGTCGGCCGGCGCGGTGCGCGCCGCTTCGATCAGTGTTTGAACACTCACGTCGCGCTGTAGTTTCGCCGGCAGTTTCAGCAGCAAATCGCGCAGCGCTTTGCGGGCATTGGCGACTTCGGTTGCCATGTTGCTGTTATAGCGCGTGCGGCTCGAATAGATGATGTCTTTTTGACGCTGTTGCACGTCCGCAAGATTTACAGGTAGCGCGCCGCGTGCGTTAAAGAGATCAACCTGCAGCGCGAGCAGGCTGCGTTTGCCGCGCGTGTCCAGAACGTATTGCAGAGGGGTATTCGAGACGATGCCGCCATCCCAATAAGCCTGCCCGTCGATCACAACGGGCGGAAACGCCGGCGGCAATGCGGCGCTCGCCATGATGTGGTCCGGTCCGATCAGGCGGTCGGTGTTATCGAAGTACTCCGAATTGCCGCTCGTTACATTAACGGCCCCGACCGACAGTCGCACTTTCTTGCTGTTGATCAAATCGAAATCGATCAGCCGCTCCAAGGTTGCCCGCAACGGCGCTGTATCGTACATGCCGAGCGCGCCGGGCGTGCCTTCACGCTGAAACGGCGCCGGCGGTACACGCGGCTGATAAAAGCCTGGTATCCCGAGCATGGCTGACCATAAGGCGCTGAACTGATTGAAAGTGCGGCGTGGATGCGGCACTCCCGCTGGTGCCGTGGACCACAACGGATCGGCCGCCTTGTCCGTGTGAAGACCCATGCCGGATGAGACGGTATGCCAGAACTCCGATAACCGTTCGACCCGAGCGGCAGGCGGGTTACCTGCGATCAGTGCCGCGTTGATCGCGCCGATCGAAACGCCTGCAATCCAGTCGGGTTGATAGTCCGTGCCGCTTAACTCTTCATAAACGCCGGCCTGATACGCGCCGAGTGCGCCGCCGCCCTGCAGGACGAGCGCGATAAGGTCATGGCGTCGCTCGATACCCCTGGTTTTACTGTGTGGCTTCGACGGTGTCGTCATCAATTTTTCTGCCTTTATCCAGCTTTTGGCTCGACGCTTGGGGTTTCGAGCGCGGCGCTATTTTCAAAATGTACTCGCGGGTGGTGGTCATGAACGGCTGCAAAACTTCTGTCGCCAATTATCGCCTTCACTACGCGTCAGCGCACACGAAGCACAATCGGCACGGCAAGCGCTCAGGGAATCGGTGGTTTGCATAATAACGGACGGTTACACCCATGCTCAAAGCGCTTTGATATTCGCTTCCTTGACCACTTTGGTCCAGCGCGCGAGATCAGACTCGATCAGCGCGCGAAATTCCGCCGGCGTCAAGGTCGCGGCTTCGATGACAAGCGTTTTATAACGCTCGATGATCGACGGATGGTTCACCGCAGCGGCCACCTCCCGGTACAACTTGTCTTGCACCGTTTTGGGCACGCCGGCCGGCGCCAGCATGCCGAACCAGTGCGTAAGTATCATATTCGACACGCCGCTTTCCTCGAATGTCGGCACTTCGGGATGCGACGGATGGCGCCTGGCGGTCGTGACGCCGACAGGACGCAGACGGCCTGCCTGCACGAACGCGACGGCGGCGGGCATCGAGGTAAAAACCATATTCATCTCGCCGGCGACAGTCGCTGTCACTGCCGGACCGGCGCCTTTATACGGCACATGATTCAATTTAACGCCCGCGCCGCGCATGAAGAGCTCGGCCATCAAATGCGTACCACTGCCATTGCCCGCGGAGCCGACTTTGAGCAGGTCCGGTTGCGCTTTCGCGAGTGCTACGAGTTCGGCCACGGTTTTCGCCGCCACGCCCGGATACACGAACAGCCATTGCGGCGCGCGCGCAACCAGCGTAATCGGCGTGAAGTCTTTGACCGGATCGTACGGCACCTTGCCGTAGACGGCAGGATTTATCGTATGCGGCATGTCCTGCAAGATCAGCGAATAACCATCGGGCGCGCACTTGGAAAGCAGATCGGTGCCTATCATGCCGCCCGCGCCCGGCCGGTTATCGACGACGAAGGTTTGACCGAGCGTTTCGCTGAGGCGCTGCCCGTACAACCGCGCGAGTATGTCGGAGCTGCCGCCCGCTGCGTACGGCACGATCAAACGCACGGGCTTGTTGGGGTAATCCTGCGCGACAACCCATGTGCTTACGAGCGAGCACCAGGCACCGAGGAATAGTATGCGGATCATCATGGATATCCTTATAAGCAAAAACCTTACCGCA
>JANXRI010000028.1 GCA_025353085.1 Betaproteobacteria bacterium | reverse complement strand
GGCGGCGTGCCGTTGCCCGACGATGCATAGTTGATCTGGCCGGGACGCTGCCTGGCGAGTGCGATCAATTCCGCCAGCGATTTAACCGGCAGCGACGGGTGCACCATCAGGATAAACGGCGCCGATCCCGCCAAGGCGACCGCGGAAAAATCCTTGATTACATCGGTCGTGCCGATCTGGAGTGCAGCGTTGATCGGATATGACGCGCTCGACAGCAATAACGTATAGCCATCGGGCGCTGCTTTTGCCACCGCCTCAGCGGCAACGACCCCGCCGGCAGCAGGCCGCGGATCGATGACAACCTGCTGGCCCCATGCTTCGGTAAATTTTTGCCCCATGATGCGCGCGACGATGTCGGGCCCGGGACCGACGATCACGCGGATCGGCTTGGTCGGAAATTCCTGCGCGCAAACGGCCGCGCAAGCACCGAGCATCATCGTCGCTACGATTCCGCGAAGCATTACCTTCATGACTCCTCCGTCCAACCATCTACAGCGTTTGGCCGCAGCTAAACGCAGATACACGCAGATGAAACGCAAAATATTTTAACAATCAGGCCTTTTTAAATGAGGTCTATTTTGCCTTTCTAAGGTTCCTTTTGAATTTTTTGGTTTTGAACTATCTGCGTTTATCTGCGGCTACAAAAGGTTTTGCGTGAATTACCAGCGCTTGAATCCACGCCGTCCGGTGTTTTGCGCGCGGTATACACAACCATCGCTGCTTGTGAGATAGAGGCTGTCGAGCCCTGCATCGCCAAACGTGCAGCGCATTGGAGCGCCGCTCTTAACACGATGCGACTCGAGCACCGCGCCATCCGGTGCGAATACGTAGACCATCGGTCCCGGACCCGCTTCGCCGGAGCCACCGCACGCAACGATGTTGCCGTCGCTGTCAAGGCACAACCCTTCAATGCCGCGATGCTCGCCGCGATGGTCGGTGCCGAACGCGTGCAGGACACTGTAAGAACCGAGCGTGCCGTCGTCGCGAATCGGGTAGGCGCGCAGTTCACGCGGGCCTTTGCGGCCGACCTCGCCTTCCGCCACGTACAGCGTTTTTTCATCAGACGACATCTGTATCGCGCGCGGAGCGGCGGTATCGTAAGTCGCCCGCACGATTTTCCAGGCATGACGCTCATCGAGTTCGAGCCGCAACACCGAGGCATGATCGAGCGGCGGAAATATCTGCGGCCCGAAAGCGATCACGCGACTGTAAGGATCGGTAAACCATACGCGGCCTCTGCGATCGATGACAAGATCCGATGGATGATTGTGAATTGCGCCGTCGAGGCGCGTGGCGGTCACCGCCACCGTACCGTCTGCGAGAAACTGAATCACACGGCGGCCGCCATCCTGGCATGCAAACAATCTGCCATCAGGCGCGAATGCGACGCCGTTGATGCGATTTGCGTACTTGCGATACTCGGCAAGCTGCCCGCTTGCGGGATCGTAGCTGCGGATCAAGCCTTCGTCGACGGTCGAGAACAGCATGCGCGCGCCATCCCATGCGAGCCCGCCCATAGCACCTGGAAAGGGACCGGCCACTCGTTCGAAATTGAGGTTCATCGTGCGTCCCCTACCACACCGCAACGCCGGGTATTTTTACCCGCGTGCGATAAACCTGTTTGAACGTCGTCACATACAGCGATTTCCAGTCGTCGTCGCCGAATGCCATGTTGGTGCAATGCCCGGGAATTTTGAGACGACCAAGGAGCCTGCCATCAGGTGCGATCACGTGCACGCCGCCCGGACCGGTGCAATAGACATTGCCTTCAACGTCGCACTTCATGCCGTCGGCGACGCCATCCTCCGTGCCCGTCATTTTGTGGAAAAGCCGCCCCGGGCCGACGCTGCCGTCTGGATTAACGTCAAACGCACGAATCAGCGCGAGATGCGTGTCGTTCACATACAAGATTTTTTCATCCGGCGAGAACGCGAGTCCGTTAGGATAAGTGCAATCTGCGATCACAAGCTGCACCTCTTTGCCATCAGGCGTCAGACGAAAAACCCCCATCATGTCGAGATAGCGCTGCACGTCATGCGCGACCATGCCGGGGATTACGAGGCCGCCTGCTGAATCAGTCCAGTAAGTCGAGCCGTCTGAATGCACGACGATGTCGTTCGGACTATTAAATTTTTGATCTTCGAATTTAGCGGCGATCGTGGTGATGCTGCCATCGTGCTCGAAGCGAAAAATCG
>JANXRI010000018.1 GCA_025353085.1 Betaproteobacteria bacterium | reverse complement strand
TTTCGCGCCGTCGTAATGAATTTTTTTCGCGTAATGGGTGACCTGAGTGCCTGCGCGCATCGGCACCGTGCTGACTGGATCGAATACGTCCCCCGTGCCGACCCACCAGGTGCCCGACAGCACCACGATCAGACGGTCGTTCGGATGAAAATGCGGTCGGCTCATGTTGCCCGCCTTCCATTTGTTGCGCACGATGTAGAGCCCCCGCTTGCTCGGGTCACCGTACAAGATGGCTGATTCCGCAGTGCCCGCAGCGTTGGGCACCCACTTGATGTCTTTGGACTCTACATAAGAGGCGATCGCGGGATCGATCTTGCCGGTGTTTTCCACCGTGGTGGCGCAACCTGCGACGGCCAGTATCAGCGCGCACGCAATGATGGAACGGGTCAGTACACTCATGGCTCCTCCTGATGGGCATTGCGTTGGTAGCGCTCTTGGCGGCGCTGACCGTGGGTGAGAATCGGGGTGCGAACCGCGTGTTTAGTGTTTAGCGAAAAGACTACGCGCTTATCCACCCACTCGCAAGGCGCGCGATTGCCGAACGCGGTTTCATATTATTATCGGGGCTTGTACCGCTCCAACCTCAGAGGAAAGCGCCCGTCATGCGACTTGGTTATTTCACGATGCCGATGCATCCGGCCCACCGCCCTTCCGCGCAGACGCTGCAGGAAGACCGTGAGGCCATCATCCTCGCCGACCAGCTCGGCTTCTACGACGCGTTTGTCGGCGAGCACCTCACTGAAAAATCCGAAAACGTCACCAACAGCTTCATTTTTCTCGCGACGCTGATACACGCGACGAAGACGATAAAGCTCGCGACCGGCACGTCGAATTTGTCGCACACCCATCCGACGCTCGTCGCCGCCCACGCTGCCATGTTCGATCACCTCGCGGAAGGCCGCTTTATTTTCGGCATCAGTCCCGGCGCGCTGTCGTCGGACGCTGAGGCGCTCGGCATGCTCGAGGAAGACCGCAACAAGATTTTCGCCGAAGCAATCGACGTGATTCTCGCGATTTGGGAGCGGGACGCGCCGTACGACATCGACTTGCCGAACAACCGCTTCAAGGTCACGACCCAAAAGACCAGCGTGGCCGAGATTGAGCGCGGCGTCATGTACAAGCCATTTCAGCAGCCGCGGCCGGAAATCGTCGGCACCGTAGTCGCGCCGTTTTCGAAAGGCGTAATCGCGATGGGCGAGCGCGATTTTCATCCGCTGTCCGCCAACTTTCTGCTCTCTAAATGGCTGCCGAGCCACTGGACGAATTACGCCGAAGGCAAAAAACGCGCGGGCCTCGCGGCGAACGTTGCCGACTGGCGCGTCGCGCGCACCATATTCGTGGCCGATGACGAAAAAGTCGCGCAGCAATACGGCCGCCGCGATGCCAACAGCCCTTATCGCTATTACTGGAACATGCTGCTGCGGAAAATGATGATCTCGAAACGTCATATCATTTTTAAGACGAGCGAGCAGCAGGATGACCGCGAACTCACGGACGACTACATGGTCGACCGCCTCGTCTTGTGCGGTACGGTCAACAGCGTCGTCGATCAAATCTTAAAACTGCGTGAGGAAATCGGCGACTTCGGCGAGCTCGTTTACGCCGGCATGGACTGGGTTGATTCCACGCTCGCCAGACGCTCGATGGAATTGATGGCAACCGAGGTGATGCCGCGTGTGAATCGAGCCATTTCGCCTTAAAACGATCCCTGATTGCGCAGGCGGGCGTCCTGCGCCGCATTCAGGCGGCGCCGGCGCGCGCCGCGATGCGCGACTTCATTTCGCGCGCCGCCATCGTGTAGCCGCCGTCGCCGCCGTCGATAAAATGGACATGGCGGGCGTTGCTCGCCGATTCGACCAGGCAGGTCATCAGCGCGGTGTCGGAGACATGGATGCCGTAATCGAGTTCGCCGCGCGCCATGCGCTCGTCGAGATGCGCGCGAATCGCATCGATGCGCTCCTGCGGACAATCGAGCACCATTGAGAGCACGTCGTCGTATTTGGAAAAATCGTGGTTGCGCGCCATTTCGGCGACGTAGCGCTTGGGGTCGAAGCCGAAGATGCGCACGCCGCTGCGAAAAATCAGCCATGCGACCAGCGTTTGGATGGCGACCATCAGCGCGCGCAGCGCGAACGGCAGGCGTCCGCCGCGCGCATGCGCCTCAAGCAGAACCGTGCGCAACTGCCACTTCGGCTTCAAATTATCCACCCGCACCGGCGCGACTCCGCGGGCGTCGGGATCTGCAATCGCGAGTACGCAGTCGTGCGCTTCGCGCAAGTCGGCCGCGCCGCTCAGAATAAGCGCCACCATTTTGCCGCGTTCGGACTTAAGCGGCGACCACCGGCAAGACAGGCCGCTCAGGTCGGGTGCGCGCTCTCCCGTGGACGCCGTGATGGCAATCGCCGATGCGGGCAGCGAAGCATCGCGGCCTTTAAGAATAGCTTCGACGAATTGGACGCCGCCGCCGAGAAAATGCGCGAACGAATTGCCGGGCGTCGGCTCGTATCGCGCGACCAGCACCTCGCGGCCGCGCTGGCGAATTTCGCCCACCCGCAAGGCGCCGGCTCGCAATGTCAGATCGTAGGTCGTGCGCACG
This sequence comes from Betaproteobacteria bacterium, assembly GCA_025353085.1. Taxonomy (GTDB): domain Bacteria; phylum Pseudomonadota; class Gammaproteobacteria; order Burkholderiales; family SG8-41; genus PALSA-1004. The sequence goes on along the minus strand of JANXRI010000018.1, from coordinate 670 downwards.
AATGTGATCGTTCGCGCGAGCGCCTCGCGCGCCGCCTGCTCATGCGCCGGCTGAATCAGCAGCACCGCGCCGTCGCCGCAGAACAAAAACGGTATTGTTTCGCCCGCGCAAACGTTGCGCACTGCGGCAATGCCTGCCGCGCCGGCGAGATTCACGAGTTGATAGCGCCCGCACTCGACCGCGTGCGTCGACGACTTCACATCGGTCATTGCGAGCAGCCAGTCGTCGGGCGCAGGCGCGTAATACTTTGCGTCGAAACTTTCTTCGGTGCTATGAAAAGGCGCGAGCGCTTCAAAGAAATTAGGCTGCCGGTTCATCGGCTGTGCCCGGAACGGGGGCTTCGCGCGTGCATGAAACACCACCCGCAGCGGCTCGCGGCTTTCACTCGGCCCTGATGCCCGCGTCGTCGAGCACTTTTGCCCACTTCGAATAATCGGCTTTGATATAAGCGGTGAATCGCTCGGCGGACGGGCTCGCCTGCAGCTCCACTCCCTGATTCGCGAAGCGATTGCGAATCTCGGGGTTGCTGCTGAATTTCACTATCTCGGCGTTGACGCGGGCGAGAATTTCCGGCGGTGTTGCGGCCGGCGCGACCATGCCGTTAAAAATGGCCATCTGAAATCCGGCTACCGTTTCATTAATGGACGGCACTGCCGGCAGCAGCGCGCTG
>JANXRI010000469.1 GCA_025353085.1 Betaproteobacteria bacterium | reverse complement strand
CGGTCCGAAGCGCGCCGCCGCGATGCCCGAGCTGCCGACAATAGGCGAGACGGTGCCGGGCTATGAAGTAATCAACTGGTTCGGCATCGTCGCGCCGCGCGGCACTCCGAAGCCCGTCATCGCGCGTCTTAATGCAGACCTCAACGTCGCGCTTAAAACACCCGCCCTGCGCGACTTGCTGGGTGCGCAGGGTGCCGAGGCCGCAGGCGGTACGCCCGCGGACTTCGAAGCGCTCATTAAGCGCGATCTGGCCAAGTGGGAAAAAATCGTCAAGGCTTCGGGCGCGCGGGTTGATTGAAGCCAAGGGTGAAGGATGAAGGAAAAATCAACGGCAATGGGAGCACTCGATATGCGAAGTAAGCGAGCTTTGGATTTATTCATCCTTCATCCCTCATCCTTCATCCTTAGTGCGTTCGCCGCGATGGCGTTGGCGCCGCACGGCGGTACTTACGCGCAAACCTATCCCACCAAACCCATCCGCATCATCGTGCCGTTTTCCGCGGGGAGCGGCAGCGACGTCTTCGCGCGCACGCTCGGGCCGAAATTCACTGAAACTTTCGGCCAGCAGATCGTAGTGGAAAACCGCGAAGGCGCGGGCGGGGTCATCGGCGCGCAACTCGTCGCCAAGGCGGCGCCCGATGGTTATACCTTGCTGCTGGGTTCGACTTCATGGGCGGTTGCGCCGAGTCTTTACGCGAAGCCCGCATACGACACGCTGAGGGATTTCGTGCCGGTCGGCCGCATCGGTTTTATTCCGAGCGTGCTCGTCGTGCACCCGACGCTGCCGGTCAACGACGTCAAAGCGCTGATCAAACTCGCAAGGGAGCAGCCCGGGAAGCTCGATTATTCGTCCTCTGGTAAAGGCGCGCCCAGCCATTTGTTCGTCGAGTATTTCAAGGCGATGGCAAAAGTGGACATCGTCGAGGTGCCGTACAAAAACACCGCGCAGGCGTTGACTGATGTAATGGGCGGCCAAATCATGATGAATCTGCCGATACTCGCGGCCGCACTCCCGCACGTGCGCGCCGGCCGCCTGAAGGCACTCGCGGTAACGAGCGGCAAACGCGCGAGTGTGGCGGCCGAGATCCCGACAATGGCCGAATCGGCCGGATTGCCCGGTTACGAAGCGGCGCAGTGGCAGGGTCTGATTGCGCCCGCCGGCACGCCGCCTGATATCGTCACGCGCTTGAATGCGGAACTCAATCGGGTGTTGCAGTTGCCTGAAGTGCAACAGCGCATCGGCAACCTCGGCGTTGAATTCGCCACCGCCACGCCACAGCAATTCGCCTCCGACATCCGCGTCGATATCGCGAAGTGGGATCAGCTGATCAAGTCGCTTGGCATCCGGCTTGACTGAATTACCGGATCCCCGTGTTTACGGTCACGGCTCTGCGACCAGCGTACTGGCAGGGGTCGGCGCTCCGGCAACGTTACACCTCGCCCTGGATTGCCTGTTGGCCCGCCACGATGACGCGGCAATCGCACGCGCATTGCGCGATGCGCCAGCGCACGCCGCGTACGCAAAATTGTGGCAGGTCGTATGCGACGCCGCGAATCATGTCGGTGCACCTTCAAACGATGGGGCCGTCGTTGCGCGGGTGTTCGCCTTGCCGCTCGTGATCGTTACCGGCAGCCGGCGGCCGGCCAGTGTTCCCGGCGTCATTCCCGACATCGCGGCGATCGCCGCGTTATTTAAACAGCACGGCGCGCTCGGGCCGGCGCGGAATTTCGGTCTCGGCAATGCATTGTGCTCGCTGGCGACCCTCGAGGCTGTTCAACCGGGCGAGATTTACGCCTGGACCCGGGATGCCGGCGCGACGCGCCGCGAACTGCCGCCCAGCGCGATTGTGATTGCCGAACCCGGCGAGCATGTGCACCTGCGGTTCATCGTCGGCGCGGCGATTGCGCCGGCGGCCGAACCCTCATTCGTGGAAACCGCGTCCAACATCGGGGTGTGGGGCATGCCGCTGACCCGTGCGCTCGCGGCCCAGCTTGCACAGCCCGATATCGAAGTGCTGCCGCTCGCGCGCCCGCCGCTCGACGTGCTCCATGCAGGACAGGCTGGACGCTACGCGCAACTCGAGGCTGCGTTTAATTTGTTTGCGAGCAATGCAGTGAGACGCATGCGAGGCACCACTGGAGATCCTGATGCTGTGATCAGTGCGCATGACGACGGCGACATCCGGATCTCTCTCAGTTCGCCATTTGAAGATACGTTGAACGACGGCTTTCGCTGGCCCCTGCATCCGCTGGACGATCTGGCGGCGGTGCTGAGCGCCATCGGCGGCATGCTCGCCGATTGCCGCATCAGCAATGTGTTTTATGCGCAGACCGTCTTGCCGGCGCTCGACGCCAAAGGCCAAGTATGGTTCGCACGGGCGCGTGACATCCAGGTGACGGGCCCCCCACCGTCGCGGCACTGACGCGCCGTGTCGGCGGGCCAATTTGGCATTGGTTTTACGCTTGTCTGTGCTCCGCAGTCTTTAGAGCCATCCGGACTTGCGAAAGCGAAAATACAAATAACCGTCGATGGCGACCATTGCGGCAACCGTCAGCGGATAACCGTAAAGAAACTTAAGCTCGGGCATATGCTCGAAATTCATGCCGTAAATCCCGGCGATCATGGTGGGTACGCCAATGAGCGCAGCATAAGCGGCCAAGCGCTTGGTGGTCTCGTTCTCCTGCACGGCTGTCAGCGATAGGTTGACCGATACGGCGGTGACCACCATGTCGCGCAGGCTGTCGATTGACTGATTGATCCGAAAGAGGTGATCGTAGACGTCGCGGAAATATTCCTGGGTCGCCGCGCAAAGCTGGGGCACACGACCGCCCCACAGCTTGCCGGTCGCCTCCAGCAGCGGCCCAACGGCGTGCTTGAGCGTCATGAGCTTCTGTTTGAGTTGATACAGCGCCTCGATATTGAAGCGGCTGTTGGCAGCGCCGGCGAACATTTTTTCCTCGACTTTTTCGAGTTCTATTTCGAGCGCGTCGAGCACGGGAAAATAACGGTCGACCACGGTGTCCATGAGCGCATACAGGACAAAACTCGAGCCTTGCCTGAGCAGCTCCGGCTCGCGCTCACAGCGTTCGCGCACGTTCTTAAACCCTTGTTTGGACCGGTTGCGAACCGATAACACATAGTTGCGGCCGACAAAGACATCGACCTCGCCGAATTGCAGTTCATCATCGATGATTTCAACGGTATGCAGGACGGCGAACAGCGAATCGCCATATTCTTCGATCTTGGGGCGCTGATGGCCGTGTTGCGCGTCTTCCACCGCCAGTTCATGCAGGCCGAACTCCCGCTGCATTTCGGCAAGCTCCCCGGGGGTGGGCTCGTACAACGCGACCCACACGAAGCATTCCGGCCGGGACACATATTGTCGGATGTCTTCCTGGGAGATATTGGCGAGTTTTTTACCGTCTTCGTACGCAACGCAGCTGATCAGCATAAAAGTATCCCGTAATTTTCTGGATCAACATTGCAATGGAGGCCGCCGGATTTTAAGGAATTCTTTTTCCGCAACGTCGTGTCGCGCTGTACCGCTGCTGTCGGTCGGTGCCGTCGGCGTGAGCGAATGCGGTGAGCACGGTTGCCGTTCTATTTTGTAGAGGGGCGCAGCCAAATTTTAACGTCCCGCGGCGGTTGCAGGGTTAAAATCGCATGCTGTCATCTATGCAATTTATGAATTTTATGCAAATCTTTCATTCTCGTGCGGTCATATTTTATTTTGTGTTGGCGATATTTTCAGTCAACTCGATTCCGGCATTCTGCGCTGACGAAGTCTTCGAAGCGTGGCAGCTCAAACTGCAAACGACGGCCATTGTTCAGCACAAGCCGCATTTCGACGCGCCGTATACGGGGCCGAGCAGCCTCTTAACCAACCGCGAAAACAGCCGCACGGTGACGGCTACGTTATATGCCGGCGTGCGGCCGTGGACAGGGGGTGAAATCTACGTCAATCCGGAAATGGCGCTCGGCGTGCCGTTTTCCGAATTGAAAGGCCTCGGCGGTTTCAACAACGGTGAAATTGCGCGGTCCTCCGGCGCCAATCCGACTTTTTACCGCGCGCGCGCCTTTTTGCGCCAGACGTGGGGATTCGGCGGCGGCACTGAAGCGGTCGCCTCCGATCTGAATCAGCTCGGCGGAAGCGTGGAGGCGAATCGTGCGGTGCTCACGCTGGGCAACGTCTCGGCGCTGGATATCTTCGATCACAACAAGTACACGCGCGAACCGCGCCGGGCATTTCTGAACTGGGCATTGATTACTTACGGCGCGTGGGATTTTCCCGCCGATGCGCGTGGTTACACGTGGGGCGCGGCACTCGAATACGTGACGCCCGAGTGGGCAGTGCGCGCGGGCCGCTTCGAGCAGCCGAAGGAATCGAACGGCCTGCCGCTCGACTCGCGCATCCTGTCGACTTATGGCGATGTGATCGAAGCCGAGCACAGCTACCGGCTGGGCGGCCAAAGCGGGCGCGTGCGCGTGCTTGCTTTTCGCAATCAAGCCGTGATGGGCAGCTTCAATGACGCGGTTGGGCGGTCGGCTGTGACCGGCGGCGTGCCGGATCTTACCCAAGTGCGCACTGCCCACGCCAAGATAGGCGCCGGCGTCAACCTCGAACACGAGTTGACGCGCGACGTGGGTTTCTTTGCGCGTATCAGCGGCCATGACGGCAGGACTGAAACCTATGCATTCACCGAAATCGATCGCTCAATCGCCGCTGGCACTGTCATTAAGGGCGCGAGTTGGCAACGAGGCGGGGACGAAGTGGGGATCGCCGTGGTAGCAAACGGCCTGTCGCCGTCACATCGGGATTATCTCGCGCGCGGCGGCCAGGGGTTCTTTCTCGGCGACGGGCGCCTGAATTATCGCAGCGAGCAGATCTTCGAGACGTACTACAGTGTGAAGGCGGCGCGCAACCTGTGGTTCACGCTGGACTATCAGTACATTCGCAATCCGGGCTATAACGCGGATCGCGGACCTGCCAATTTTTTCGGTCTGCGCGTGCACGCGGAACTGTGAACCGCAGTCGATGCGAGCCGACAGGGGAGATTCGGTGGCCATGTCCGCACAGCCTTATCAAAACCTGACGCCCGACCTGATTCTCGACGCCGTCGAGAGCTGCGGTCACCGCTGCGATGGCCGCCAGTACCCGCTGAACAGTTTCGAAAACCGCGTCTACCAGGTGTGGCGCGACGACGGCGCGATATTGGTCGCCAAGTTTTATCGCCCGCAACGCTGGAGCGACGAGACGATACTCGAAGAGCATGCGTTCGCGCGCGAAC
>JANXRI010000433.1 GCA_025353085.1 Betaproteobacteria bacterium | reverse complement strand
CGCCATCAGGTGGTGCGCGTACGACACCGGCTGCGCGACCTGCATATGGGTGAACCCGGGCATGATCGTGTCGGTGTGCCTGGCAGCCAGATCGAGCAAGGCACGCTGCGCGGTGCGGATCAAACCCAGGATTTGGTCGATCGACGCGCGCAGATACAGCCGGACATCGGTGGCCACCTGGTCATTGCGCGAACGCGCGGTATGCAGGCGCTTGCCGGCGTCGCCGACGAGCGCGGTTAACCGGCTTTCGATATTCATGTGCACGTCTTCGAGGTCCACCGACCACGCGAAGGCGCCCGTGCGGATTTCGTCGCGAATTTGCGCGAGCCCCTGCTCGATTGCAGCAAGGTCGGCGGCGCTTAACAGGGTCACTTTGTGCAGCATGCGCGCGTGCGCAAGCGAGCCATCGATGTCGTACTCGGCGAGCCGCCGGTCGAAATCGACCGACGCCGTGAAACGTTTGACGAGCTCATCGACCGGCTCATTGAAACGGCCTGACCTCGGTATGCCGCTGTCTTTTTGTTTTCCTTGCGCCACTGGTTGTGCTCTCACATAATCGACCGGTGAGTATAAATCAAAACGCCAACACGGGCGCCTTGCCGAACTTCCGCAACCTCGGGATTCTGCTGAGAATTCTCGTGATCGTCGACGGCATGTGTCTCGCCGCCGCGCTGTTGAAAACGACTGAGCCGATGGTGTTGTTCGAAGAATTAGTTGGGGTCTCAGCACTCGTTCAGCCGGTACTTATTTTGAGTCTGCTGATACTCGCCGGCATCAATGGCTGGCTACATCGCTTGCGCTACTGGCATGCGATCGCCGCGCTTGTCGTGCTCGAACTCGCGTTGACGCTGGCCGTGTATTATTTTGGCGCCTATCTTGTCGGCACTGCCGGCGGAGTCCTGCGTTATGCCGTGTTCACACTGCTCATCACCGGTGTGCTGATCGGCTACTTTGATTTGCGCGGGCGCGCGCTGTCGCCCGCGCTGGCCGAAGCGCGACTGCAGGCGCTGCAGGCGCGGATTCGGCCCCATTTCCTGTTCAACAGCATCAATGCCGTCCTGAGCCTGATGCGGCAGGAACCGCGGCGCGCCGAGCAGGCGCTCGAAGATCTGGCGGATCTTTTTCGCGTCCTGATGGCGGACAACCGCCAGCTCGCGCCGATCGCACGTGAAGTGACGCTCGCCAAACAGTATCTGAGCATCGAGCAATTACGCCTGGGCGAGCGCCTGTGCATCGACTGGGACATCAGCCACATGCCGGCGGACGCGTTGATTCCGCAAATGGTGCTGCAGCCCTTACTCGAAAATGCGGTCTACCATGGAATCGAGCCGCGCAGCGAGCCCGGCACAATCAGTATCGTCATCAACCGCGTTGCCGATGAAATGCACCTGGTGCTGCGCAATCCGTACCGGCCGGACGGCAAGCATCATGCAGGCAACCGCATGGCGCTCGCCAACATTCGCGAGCGGCTCGCGCTCCACTTTGACGCCGAGGCCGGCATCAAGACGGTGGCGAGCGCCGGTAATTATGAAGTGCGCATTGTGATCCCTTATTTGAAAGCGGGCGCGTGATGGCGGCAGAACCCGCGTTGCGCGTGCTGGTCGTCGACGACGAAGCCCCCGCGCGCAACCGGCTGCGCGATTTGCTCGCCGATTGCGCGGTCAAGATGCCGCTCGAGATTGCGGGCGAGGCGGCGACCGGGCGCCAGGCACTCGAACTTTTGGCGACATGCGACGCGGACGTGGCGCTGCTCGACATCCGCATGCCGGACATGGACGGCATCGAAACCGCGCAGCATATTCAGAAACTCGACGAGCCGCCGGTCGTGATATTCACCACCGCGTTCGATGCGTATGCGTTGAAAGCGTTTGAAGTCCACGCGATCGATTACCTGCTAAAGCCGATCCGGCTGGGCCGTCTTTTAGAGGCGCTGTCGCGCGCCAGATCTTTGGCTCCGCTGCGGCTCGATATTTTGCGCGAGATGAAGCCGGATGCGCGCAGCCACTTGTCAGTCAACGAGCGCGGGCGCATTCATCTGATCCC
>JANXRI010000422.1 GCA_025353085.1 Betaproteobacteria bacterium | reverse complement strand
ACGGGCGGCACACCGGTGAACACCACGCTTAGTTGTCCGCCAATCAGATCGGTGATCGCTTCCGCGTTGCCTTTGTACGCGATATGCACCATGTCGGTTTTGGTGATGAGTTTGAATAGTTCGCCGGTCAGATGCGGACTGCTGCCGACACCCGGCGAGCCAAAATTGAGCTGGCCCGGCCGTTTCCTGGCCAGTTCAACGAGCTCCTTGATATCGCGCGCGGGAATCGATGGATGCACCGCAATCACGACCGGCCCGGTTGCCAGCAGACTGACCGCCGCGAAATCCTTGATAGGATCGAAGGGCGTCTTGGGGTAAAGCGCGGGATTCATCGCAAGCGGCCCCAACGCGCCAATCACGAGCGTGTGGCCGTCGGGTGCTGATTTCGCCACCGAATCGAGACCGATCATGCCACCGGCGCCCGGCCGGTCTTCGACAATCACGGGCTGGCCGAGGGCTTCGAACAGTTTCGGCGCAATCAGACGGCCGAGCAGATCGATCGTGCTGCCGGCTGCAAATGGCGCGACGATGCGGACAGTCTTGCTGGGATAGGTTTGCGCCACCGCCACCGTCGGGACGCAGGCCAGCAGTATTGGAATCAGCGATTGACGCAATGTGTGCTCCTACGAAGGTACGAAATCAGTGCCGCGGCATCAGGGCACTCAGCACGCGCTGGCGTTTTTCTTCGACATCCTTGGCGAAGCCCGGATATTTCTGTTCGGCGAAACTGGTGGCGAGTCCGAGTTTGAGCAAGGCAACTGCAATCGTCGCGCCGAGATCGTCGACATCGGGACTGACTTTCGCGAGCTGCAGCGCTTCTATCGTCTCATCCATCAGCTGCTGTAATGCCGCGTGCGTTTCTTCATCGAATAATCTGTGCATGTTTTATTCCAGGTTCGCCATGCGCCGATTTTATCTGCTCGGCCGTCCCGGCGCATCGTCGTTTAACGCTACAGCGCCGCCGGATTTTCACGGTGAGCGGCTTGCCCTCCACCAAGCCCGGCAGAGTGCGAACGCTGATCCGTAGCAGCTTGATCTCACACAATTGCGAGGATGACGCTATGATGTTCGCCCGAAGTTTAGACGAGGAGCTTGCGTGGCGAAAATTTGGCTGGGCGCTGGTTTAATGCTGCTTGCGGCGTGTGCGCAAGCCCAAAACTATCCGCTCAAGCCGGTGCGGGTCATCACGCCATTCACGGCGGGCAGTGCGATCGACACGCTCGCGCGCGTGCTCGGCCAGAGGCTCGGCGACACGTGGGGTCAGCAGGTCGTGATCGACAACCGCATCGGCGCTAACGGCATCATCGGAACCGAAGCAGCGGCCAAAGCGCCGCCAGACGGTTATACAGTTTACCTCGGTAACATTTCGACGCTCGCCGTCAATCCGCATCTTTACCTGAAGCTGCCGTACGATGCGCTCAAAGATTTCGCACCGGTCACCATGGCCGCGACGATCCCGGTGGTGCTCGTCGTGCATCCGTCGTTACCGGTGAAGTCGGTCAAAGAGTTAATTGCGCTTGCGAAAGCACATCCGGCACAGCTTAATTACGCGTCGGGCGGCGTCGGCAGCGCGCAGCATTTGCCGATGGAAATGCTGCGTGTCAACACCGGCATCAATATCGTTCATGTGCCTTATAAAGGACTGGGCCCCGCTTTCAGCGACGTACTCGGCGGGCAGGTGTCGATGATGTTCACCGGCGTGTCGAACGTCGTGCCGCATATGAAAACGGGGCGCCTGCGCGTGCTCGCGATCGGCAGTCCGAAGCGCTCTGCAACGTTGCCCGAAGTGCCGACCGTCGCTGAAGCCGGCGTGCCGGGCTTTGATTTCGATTCCTGGACCGGGTATCTGCTGCCGGCCGGCACGCCTGCCAACCTCATCACCAAACTGCACGCCGACATCACGCGCACTTTGGCGGCGCCTGATGTGCGCGAGAAACTGATTCCATTAGGATTTGATTTAGTCGGCGGCACGCCCGAGGCGATGGCGACGTTGATTCGCACTGACATCGCGCGGTTCGGAAAATTGATCAAGGATGCGGGAATCAAGAGCAGTGATTAGGGGATTGAGCGATCGCGTGATTGGGTTAATCGCTTAATCACCCAATCACCCAATTACCGAATTACCCAATCACCAACTTACTAAATCACCCCCCGCTCTTTCAAAAAGGAATAATCCCATGCAATTAAGTCTCAAAGGCAAGGTCGTCGCGATCACCGGCGGCAGCGAAGGCATAGGCGGTGCCACCGCGACCCGCGTCGCCGAACTCGGCGGCACGCTGGCAATTTGCGCGCGGCGCGCCGAGGTCATGGAAATCAAAGCCGCCGAATGCCGCAAGCTGGGCGTCGAAGTGCTGACCGTGGTCGCCGATGCGGCGAAGGCGGGCGACATGGAGCGCTTCATCGAAGAGACCGTTAAACGCTTTGGTCGTATCGATGTGGTCGTCAACAATGCGGGCGGTACCGGGCAGGCCGCGTTCGACAAGGTCACCGATGCCGATTTTGCGCACGATATTGAAATCAAGGTCATGGCGCAGGTGCGCACGACACGCGCCGCAATTCCGCATATGAAAAAGCAGGGCGGCGGGCGCATCATTAATCTCAATATGGTCGCGGCCAAGCAGCCGGGAGCAGCCCAGTTTCCGACGACCGTCAGCCGCGCCGCCGGGCTCGCCTTGACCAAGGGGCTGTCGAAAGAACTTGCGCCGTTTAACATTCTCGTGAACGCAGTCGCAGTCGGCAAAATCAAGTCGATGCAGCAGGAACGGCGTGCGGCAAAAGGCGGCTTAAGCGTGGAAGACCATTACACCCAAACCGGTAAATCGGTGCCGCTCGGGCGCATGGGCGAATCGGCTGAAGTCGCCAATGTGATTGCGTTTCTCGCGTCGGACGCGGCAAGCTATGTAACCGGAACCTGCATCAACGTCGATGGCGGATTGTCCGGCGTTTT
>JANXRI010000383.1 GCA_025353085.1 Betaproteobacteria bacterium | reverse complement strand
CCCGCCGTCGCGGCGTAACTGGACCATTGCCATTGATCGACCCGCTTCACTGCCTTGGCGCGCACGGGATTTAATACGATGTAGCGGCACAGTTCCTGGAGATAGGCATTCTTGTCCACCACAATGGCCTTGTAGCGTCCCTGCAGCAAGTGCCCTACCCGCCGATGACGGCGGTTAAACATCTGGGTGTAGACGCCATTCAAGCGCCGCATCCCCGCCACCCGTCCCCGCCGGTATGATCATGCGGATAGGTCGCGATTGGATAAGCTTGCGCGAGCGCATTGCCTGCCGCGAACAACAGCATCAGCATCGTCCATCGCATGTGTGAATACGAAGAGTTCACTTCACGAGCCCGAGATCGGTCAATGTCGCGCGCATCGACTTCGCCTGCTCCCCCATCAATGCCCGCGTACCGCGGCTGTCGGCGTAGGTGTTTTCCATATGTTCCAAATCGATGCTCTGCTTCCACGCGGGCAGACGGCTCAAAGTCGCGAACACCTTGTCCCAATAATTCGTCTGTTCCGCCGACAGGCCTGCAGGGCCAACCACACTGCGCCAGTTGGCCGACATCACTGCATAACCGAGTTCTTTCCAGGTTGGAATGTCAGCCAATGGCGCGCTCAGACGCTGTAATGAAGACACCGCAAGCATGCGCAACTTCCCCGCAGCCGCATGCTCCCATACACCCGATGCGGGAGACGCGACCACGCTGATATGCCCGCCGAGGAGCGCCGCGATACCTTCCGCGGAGCCGCCGAAAGCAACCACTTTCAACGCCTTCGGATTCACGTTGACGGCCTTCGCCAGTTGCGCGATGGCAATGTGATTGTGGCTGCCTATCGTGGTGCCAATCGAGAAGCTCAAACTTTCCGGACTCGCTTTGAAGCGGTCCGCAAGTTCGCGTCCGGACTTGAACGCAGAATCCGCCTGCACCGTGAATACCACCGGCTCGGTTCCCAGTTGCGCGAGCGGCGTCACGTCGGTGTAATTGATCGCGCTGCGTCCCATAATGTGGAGCGCAAGCAGGCTGGGCGAAGTCACCAGCAGATAATGACCGTTGCCCGTGTGCTGAGTGAGGTAGATCAAGCCTATCGTGCCGCCCCCGCCCGGCTTGTTGACGACCGTTACGGGTGCTGCGACGAGCTTCATGTCGGTGACGAGCTTATGGATGAAGCGCGCGGTCGCGTCGCTGCCGCTGCCGGGCGAAGTGCTGACTATGATCTCGACATTGCGGGTGGGCTGCCACGCGGCGGCGGCATAGGCGTGCCCGCTCGCCAGCGCGACGCACGCCAACGCGGCAAAAACGCGGCTCACGGCACAAACATCTCGACGAATTCGTGCACCGGCATGCGATCCAGCCTGCCGCTATCGTCCGCAAGCTCGACAATCCTCGCACAGCGCTTGGGCGCGAACCTGCGCGCGAGACTCGCTTCAAGCTTGGCTCGCAACACCGGCATGAAGTCCTTGCGCCGCTGCGGGTGGCCCATCGGATACTCGACTTCGACTTTCGGCGTGTGCGTGCCGTCATTGAAAAAGACCTGCACCGCGTTCGCGCTCGAGCGTTTCGCGGGATCCACGAAGTCTCTTGAGTAACGTGCGTCTTCGACTACCGTGGTCTTCTCGCGCAATGCGTCGATGCGCGGATCGGCCGCCACGTGATCCTCGAAGTCGGTGGCGTTGAGCCGCCCGTAAATCAGCGCGACAGCAACCACATATTGCGCGCAATGGTCGCGATCGGCGGGATTGCGCAGCGGGCCGGTTTTGTACATGATGCCCATCAGTGCTTTCTGGCTGTGCATTTCGATGCGTTGAATATCGGCGATGCGATCCCTGACCAGCGGATGCAACTTGAGCGCGCACTCAACCGCCGACTGGCTGTGCATGCCGGCGGCGACAAATTTGAACATCGAATTCCGGATGACGTAATCGCCGTAGGGCCGCTGAAATTCGAGCGACTTGCCGCCGAAGCGCGCGTCATTGAAACCGTAGCGCTTCGCACTCATCACGTACGGATAACCCATTTCGCCTTTGACCGCCATCAGCGCGAGACGCAACGCATTGAAACTCGCATCTGCCGCGGCCCAACTCTTGCGCCATCCCGCATTCGGCGCATGACGCACCGTGGGCAAACTCACATCGATCCACGCATTGGAAACGGCATTGATGATTTCGTCGCGCGTGCCACCCAGCATTTTCGTCAGCACCGCACTGGCGGCCACTCGGGTCAGCAACGGGTGATCGATCGCCGCCTGCTGAAAATTGTTTTCGATCGCGAGACAGCCCTGTATCTCATAGGCATTGACCAGCGCGACCAGCAAATCGCGCATGACCAGCGACTTGCGTCCGGTCGCCACGCGTTCACGGCTGAGATGATCCGCAAGCATCAGGATGCCGGCAAGGTTGTCGGAAGGATGACTGCCTTGAGCGGCGGTGAAGGTATCGTTCTCGTCGAGCCAGCGGATCATGCAGCCGAAGCTGAAGGTTGCAGTGACGGGATCAAGTTCATGATGAGTGCCGGGCACGCGCGATCCGTGGGGCACTACAGTACCCGGAACGACCGGCCCAAGGAGTTTGGTGCAATCCGGAAAATCGAGCGCGTTCAACGCACAGCCCATGGTGTCGAAGAGGCTGTGACGCGCCGCATCGATTGCCGGCGCGCCGACCTTGAAACGCGTAACGTAATCGGCGATATCGACCAGCAACTGATCGGGATTGTCGTGGATTTTAGAATTCATTTTTGCACCACAGTTGCCGGGAGTGTCAATTCTACATCGGTCATTCCATCGCTGCGCGGACGCTGGGCTTTCCTCGCGTGTAGGCGCGCGCGCGTGGCTACGGTGCTTTCCCGACCTATGTTAATGTGCGCGCTGGTTCAAAACCATCCTGCAATTGACCGGGCGTCATTCAACGATCACCTTGAATACGCAACCGAACGCACAAGGAAAAGCCATGAATCTTAAACTTGCCGTTAACGAGGAATCCGCCGCCGCGCCGGCCGCGCATTCGCTTTCCCGCACCATCGCCGAGTTCGCGCAGGCGGTCGAGTATGAATCACTGCCGCCGCGCCTGCGCGAATTCGCGCGCTACCACATCCTCGATGTCGTCGGCACTTCGCTCGCCGCGACCAAGTTCGAATTCGCGCACCGCGCGTTGAGCGGCCTCACCGCAACAGCCGACGGCGGTTCGGTATCGGTGCTGGGCATGGGCGCAACACTGCCGCTGAAGGATGCCGTGCTGATGAACGGCATCCTCGCGCATGGACTTGATTACGACGACACGCATCCGGGCGGACCGGTGCACCCCAGTTCGTCGGCATTCCCCTGCACGCTGGGACTCGCCGAGTTTCTCGACCGCAGCGGCAAGGACCTGATGACGGCGTACATAGTAGCGGTGGAAATCGCGACGCGCTTCGGCATCGCCGCCAACGGCACCATCCACAAGTCGGGCTATCACACCACCGGTGTCGCCGGCCATATGGGATGCGCGGTCGGCGCCGGCCATCTGATGCGGCTCAACGCCGAACAACTCGTCTACGCGCAAGGGCTGGCGGGCAGCACGGCGTCCGCGATTGCCGAGCACCGCGCGGATGGCGCGTGGAACAAGCGCATGCACGCAGGGTGGGCCGGCGCGGGCGGCATCACCGCCGCGAGTCTCGCGCGCAGCGGTTTCATCGGCACGCGCAAAGTCTACGAAGGCCACGACGGATTGTTCCGCAGCCACGCAGGCGCTCACATCGCGTCCGTGATGCCGGAAGAGTTGACGGCGGGACTCGGCGGAGTGTGGCGCACCGAAGAAGTCGCGGTAAAACCTTATCCGGTGTGCCACATCCTGCATGCGTGCATCGATTCCGTGCTCGTGTTGAAGCGCAAGCACAATCTGAAACCCAATGACATTGCGCAAGTGCGGGCGCTGCTGCATCCGGAAACCTTTCACAGCGTCTGTGACTTCGCCGAACTGCGGCGCAAGCCGACGAGCGACTACATCGCGAAGTTCAGTGTCTACTACACGCTGGCGGCAGCACTGATACGCGGCAAATGCGGATTCGCTGAACTCGAAGCCGAAGCGCTCAACGACCCCGCGATCCTCGCTCTCGCCGACCGCGTGATTTACGATGGCGATCCCGAGTCGCTGTTCCCGAAATATTTCTCGGGCGGCGCCGTCATCACGATGAAAGACGGCAACACCTACACGCATGTCGAAAAAATCAACCGCGGCGCCGGCGAGCGCGCACTGACCGGCGAAGAAATTACTGCGAAATTCATCGAGAACGCGGAACTGGCCTGCTCGCCGTCGCGCGCGCGCGAATTGCGCGACCTCGTGCTCGATCTCGATCAACACAGCGCGCGCGATCTCGCGCACGCGCTCGGACGCCTGTAATTTCGCGCCGGCCGATGCGCGAGGCCTGCGTTGCAGTTGCGCTGACGCTCGCCTGCGGCACTGCCGCCGCGCAGGATTATCCGTCGCGGCCGGTGCGGCTCATCGCGCCGTTTGCGCCGGGCGGCGGACTCGATGCGACCGCGCGACTCATCGCGCAACGGCTGACCGCCAATCTTGGCCAATCCGTGATCGTCGACAACCGGCCTGCGGTCGATGGCGTGATCGGCACCGAACTCGTCGCCAGAGCTAATCCCGATGGCTACACTCTGCTCATGGTCAACATGAGCCACGCGATCAACGCGGCAGTCGGCAAGAAACTTCCTTACGACACGCTGAAGGACTTCGCGCCGATCACGCAAACCAACGATCAGCAGTTATTGCTCGTCGTGATTCCGTCGCTGCCGGTGAAATCCGTCGCCGAACTCGTCGCGCTGCTCAAGTCCAGGCCCGGCGCTTTGAGCTATGGTTCGAGTTCGAACGCGGTCGCGCTGCCGATGGAATTATTCAAATCATTGACGCACACCGATGTCGTGCACATTCCGTACAAGGGCTCCGGCCCGATGATGAACGATCTGCTGGGCGGGCAGATCCAGCTCACTTTCGGCGCATCGATTTCTACCGTGCCGCAAGTGAAGGCCGGACGGCTGCGTGCGCTCGCGATCGGCGACTCCAAACGTTCCGCGCTGATGCCTGACTTGCCCACCGTCGCAGAATCCGGCGTGCCGGGCTATCAAGCCGTCATCTGGAACGGCATACTGGCGCCGGCCCGCACGCCGCCCGCACTCGTCGCGCGTCTGAATCGCGAGATCGTCAATATCCTGCGCACCGCCGGGTTTCGCGCGCGCATGGAAAATCTCGGTTCGGACGTGGTCGGCAGCACGCCCGCCGAATGGGGAAGGTTCATCGCCGACGAAATCGTCAAATGGTCGCAGATCGCCAAAACCGCGGGCCTCAAGCCCGACGCCTGAACGCAACGAACCATCCGGAAATTTAAACCATGACCGCAATCACCCAGACGCTAGCCCGTTACATCGTCAACTCGCAACCCACCGACATACCTGCGGAAGTGGAACGCGAAGCCCGGCGCTGCCTCATGCACTGGCTGGGCTGCTCGATAGGCGGCAGCCGCGAAACATCGGTCGACGTGGCACTCGCCGCCGTGCAGGAACTCGCGGGCAAAGGCGTTGCCAGCATCCTCGGCCGCAACGAGAAACTCGACATCGGGCACGCCGCGTTCGTCAACGGTGTAAGCGCCGATGTGCTGTCGTTCAGCGATACGCATCCCGCAACGCTCATCCACGCCGGCGGCGTTATAGGCTCGGCCGCCCTGGCAATTGCCGAACGCGTGCCGGCGTCCGGCCGCGATTTTCTGCATGCATTGATCATCGGCTTCGAAACGGCGTGCCGCGTCGGGCTGGCGATATATCCGTGGCACTACAACCGTGGCTGGCACATCACCGGCACCGCGGGCATATTCGGCGCAGCGGCCGCCGTCGGTAAATTACTGCGGCTCGACGAACAACAGATGGTGTACGCGCTAGGCATCGCAGCGACGCAATCCGCGGGCCTGCGCGAAATGTTCGGCAGCATGTGCAAGAATCTGCACATCGGCCGCGCCGCGCAAAACGGCCTTGCTTCCGCATTGTTTGCAAGCAAAGGGTTTACAAGCTCCACGCAGAGCCTCGAAGCGCCGCGCGGCTTTGCCAACGTGCTCGGCGAAAAACCGAACCTCGATGCGATTACGCACAACCTCGGGAAAACGTTCGAGATACTGCACAACACTTACAAGCCCTACCCGTGCGGCGTCGTCATTCATCCGATCATCGAAGGTTGTGTGAATCTTGCGGTTGAACATAATCTCTCGGCGGAAAATATCCGCGGAGTCGCGCTGCGCTGCAACCCGTACGTGATCGAGCTATGCGGCAAAGCAAAACCCGCGGGCACGCTCGAAGCGAAGCTGAGCGTCTACCATTCGGCCGCAGCGGCTATCGTCGCGCGCGAAATAACCGACCTCGAATACCGCCCCGACTTCATCAGCCGCGCCGACGTGCTCGCATTGCGCGGCAAAGTCGTGGTTACGCCCGACGCAACAATCCGCGAGGACGAAACCGAAGTCAGCGTTGAAATGAATTCCGGCGAGCGCTACACAACGCACATCGAGCATGTCATCGGCAGCACGGAACGCCCGATGAGCGACGCCGACATGGAGCAGAAGTTTCGCGGCTTGACCGGGCCGGTGCTGCCCGCTTCCCAAATCGACCAACTGCTCGACAGTTGCCGCAACGTTTCCGCTCTCCCGGATGTCGCCCTGCTTGCGCGGTTGGCGACCACGCATTGAAACCGCGATGATTGAACATTGCGAAATCGGTAACGCCACGCCCTCACCCTCGGTCCCTCTCCCCGGGGGAGAGGGAAGAAAACCCCTTCTCCCTCGGGGAGAAGGTTGGGATGAGGGCGCGATTTGCCCCCATGTTTAACGTGTCATGAATTTGGTAAAGATCAATAGATTCGCCAGATGGACTAGCGTTATTCTGGCGCTAGCTGCCTGCGCGTATTCATCTGGAATTATTGCGGCAGAGTATCCCGCGCGCCCACTGCGCCTGATCGTCCCTTACCCGCCCGGCGGCGCGGCGGACATCGTCGCGCGTATAACATCGCAAAAACTCGGCGCGGCGTTCGCAATCACCGTCGTCGTCGATAACCGGCCCGGCGCCGGCGGCAATCTGGGCACCGATCTGGTGGCGAAGGCAGCACCGGATGGCTACACGTTGCTGATCGGCAACGTCGGTCCGCTGGCCATCAATGCGAGCCTGTTCGCTCACCTGCCCTACGATCCCGTCACGGATTTTGCACCGGTATCGCTGCTGACCATTTATCCGAACATGCTGGTCGTACACCCCGCGCTACCCGCAAGGTCGGTCGGCGAGCTGATCGCGTATATCAAGACGCGGCCGGGACAGATTTCATACGCATCCGCCGGCACCGGCAGCAGCACGCATCTCGCCGCCGAACTGCTGCGCAGCATGGCGAAAATCGACATCGTGCACGTGCCGTACAAAGGCGGCTCGCAGGCGATTGTCGATTTGATGGCAGGCCAGGTGCAGCTGTATTTCAGCAGCATCCTCGGCGGACTGCCGCACGCCAAAAGCGGCAAGCTGCGCGCGCTCGCGGTCACGGCCGCGAAGCGCTCGCGAGCGGCGCCCGAACTGCCGACAATTGCGGAATCCGGTTTCCCCGGCTACGAGGCAAGCAACTGGGTCGGGTTGATGGTACCTGCGGCCACACCGGCGACCGTCATCGTGCGGCTCAATCGCGAAATCCTGCGCGGCTTCGGCAGCATCGACGTACAAGAAAAACTGGTGGCCCAAGGCGGCGACCCGGAGACCGGAACGCCTGCCGCATTCACAGCCTATCTGAAGAGCGAGATCGCGAAATGGCATCGCGTCATCCGGGATTCGGGAGCGCGCGCCGATTGAAACGTGCGCCACTCGCACACTCGCCGTTGACTCTCTTTGTTGCCGCATGGGTCGCTGGCTTCAAGCCAGAGCAGGGGGTCAAGCCAAGCCAGAGCCAGGGGTCAGGCCTTTACCTTATAGTACGCAATGAGTTCTTTTAAAGGCCCGCGTGGCTTGCCTCTCTCAATTTCAGTCTGAATCTGCGACACTCGCGCAGCGGAGATTCCCGCGCGCTTGGCGACCACGGTCAGGGGCTGGTTAGCCGCCCGGCGCAATAGATACACCACCGCCTTGTAGGCTTGCGCATGGGCTCTATTCAGCACTCTTCCACGCGGCAACCGATAAGCTTTGGCTACCGCTGTTTCAATGGCCTCCGGCGTTGGTCGCAATGGTTGTAAGTGACGACGCGCAATGCCCGCGACGTGTCGTGACGGCAACCGCCGCTGC
>JANXRI010000284.1 GCA_025353085.1 Betaproteobacteria bacterium | reverse complement strand
GCCAGACTCGCAGCGAGGTTGACGCCGGTCGTGGTCTTGCCGACGCCGCCTTTTTGATTCGTTATCGCAAGAATTCTCGCCATCAGGCGCTCGCGGGGCTGAGTAAAACCAGATGACGTTTGGCGCTTAAGCCCGGCACCTTGAGCGGCACCGTTCGCACGAGTTTAAATGTCGCCGGGAGCTGCGCGAGTTCTTCATCGGGATAAACACCTTTCATTGCCGCTACTACGCCCGCATCGGCGCACAGCGGACCGGCCAGCTTGAGGAATTCCGGCAGGTCCGAGAATGCGCGCGAAATCACGAGATCAAACTTTTGCGGGGGCTGCCACGCTTCGACTCTCTCACACACCACTTCCACGTTCGTCAATGCGAGTTCTATCGCGGCCTGCCGCAAAAACGCGGCTTTCTTATGGTTGCTGTCGAGCAAAACAACGCGTGACTGAGGCCACAGGAGCGCCAGCGGGATTCCCGGTAAGCCAGCGCCGCTGCCGACGTCGACGACCGATGTCGCGTGCAGATGCGGCGCGACGGCGAGGGAATCAAGCGCATGCACGCTAACCATTTTTGCGCTGTCTCGTACAGCAGTGAGGTTGTGCACCCGGTTCCACTTGGCGATCAACGCCAGATACTCGTTGAGCTTCGACAGGACCTCAGACGTGACCTGCAAGCCGAGTTCCGCGATGCCTTGCGCGAGCTGCTCGGCCGGACTCATGCCGTTTTCTGCGCAGCACCGAAGCCCCGCTTTAAATGCACGAGCAACAACGAGATCGCCGCCGGCGTGATGCCCGAGATGCGCGCGGCCTGGCCGAGTGTCTCGGGCCGAAATTGGTTGAGCTTTTGCTGCACTTCGATCGACAGCCCGTGCACGCTGCGGTAATCAAGCTCGGTCGGCAGGCGCGTCGTCTCATACGCTTCCTGGCGCGTTACCTCGTCTTGCTGACGCGCGATGTAGCCTTGATATTTGCACTGGATTTCGACTTGCTCAGCGACTTCAGGATCGCTGACTGCGGGACCGGCGGCCGGCAGCGTCATCAGCGTTGCATAGCTCACGTTGGGTCGCCTCAATAAGTCGAGTAGCGTGTATTCGCGTTCGATCGTCTGTCCAAGTACGCGCTCGCAGTCATGCCGCGCGACGACGGCTGGATTAACCCAGTTCGATTTGAGCCGTTCGAATTCGCGCGTCACGGCTTCGCGCTTGAGATCGAATTGCTGCCAGCGCGCGTCGTCCACCAAGCCTAAGGTGCGCCCGATTTCGGTCAACCGCATATCGGCGTTGTCTTCACGCAGGCTCAACCGATATTCGGCGCGACTGGTGAACATGCGATACGGCTCCGCAACGCCGCGCGTTATCAGATCATCAACGAGCACACCAAGGTACGCTTCATTCCGGCGCGGGCACCACGCGTCATCGCCGTCGACAAACCGCGCGGCATTGATGCCGGCGAGCAGGCCTTGCGCGGCGGCCTCTTCGTAACCCGTCGTGCCGTTGATCTGACCGGCGAAAAAAAGTCCTTTGATCGACTTGGTCTCGAGCGAACTTTTGAGCGCGCGCGGATCGTAGTAGTCGTATTCGATCGCATAGCCTGGCCGCGTGATGTGCGCTGCCTCAAGTCCGGGAATCGAGCGCACGAGCGCGAGTTGCACATCGAAGGGCAAGCTCGTCGATATGCCATTGGGATAAAATTCGTTGACCGTCAAACCTTCTGGCTCAAGAAAAATCTGGTGCGAAGATTTGTCCGCGAAGCGTGTGATCTTGTCCTCGATTGAGGGACAGTAGCGAGGACCGACGCCTTCGATCACGCCGGTAAACATAGGCGAGCGATTAAGCCCGCCGCGAATGATGTCGTGCGTGCGTGCGCTCGTATGCGTGATCCAGCACGGCAATTGCCGTGGATGCTCCTCGCGCGAACCCAGAAATGAAAACACCGGCGTTGGGTTGTCGCCGGGCTGCTCAGTCAGTTGCGAAAAATCGATGCTGCGCCCATCAATACGCGGCGGCGTTCCGGTCTTGAGCCGTCCCACTGGCAATTGCAACTCGCGCAAGCGCGCTGCCAAAGTGACCGCAGGCGGGTCCCCGGCGCGTCCCGCCTGATAATTTTTGAGGCCGACATGGATTAAACCCGCCAGAAAGGTGCCGGTGGTCAGCACCACGGCCGTTGCCGAGAAACGCAACCCGAGCTGTGTAACGACACCAGTGATCGCATCGCCCTCGAGGGTCAAATCATCAACTGCCTGCTGGAAAATAAAAAGGTTGGGCTGATTCTCTAGGCGGCTGCGGATGGCTTGGCGATACAGCACGCGATCCGCTTGCGCACGTGTCGCGCGAACCGCAGGTCCTTTGCTCGAATTGAGAATTCGAAACTGAATGCCCGCTTCGTCGGTCGCGGCCGCCATTGCGCCACCTAGCGCATCGACTTCTTTTACCAAATGCCCTTTGCCGATCCCCCCGACCGAGGGATTGCACGACATCTGACCCAGGGTTTCCACATTGTGAGTGAGCAAAAGCGTCCGGCGACCGATGCGGGCGCTTGCTAGCGCAGCTTCCGT
>JANXRI010000032.1 GCA_025353085.1 Betaproteobacteria bacterium | reverse complement strand
ATGATCGTCCCGTTGACTGCGGCTGTATGTGCGGCAACGCACTCCGGCAGCACGCGCAATCAAGAGACTTCACTTCGCCAACCGAACGCGGGCACGTCGTAATCCATTGAAACAACGCTTGTGTTCGCGAACGCACATAAGAAGGGAGACTGAATTGTGTGAATACGAACTTTGCTGCTTGATAAACGGCGTAGGCGTTACTGGCGCAGGCCGAGGCGTTCGGCGAGCCGCTCGTAGAACTGATACTGCACGCGCACGAACTTGTCTGTCTCGGCGGGGCTGCGCACAGCCGCGATGCCGCCGATGTTCTCGACGCCGGCAAGCCAGGCGGGATCGCGCGCCAGCTTGGCGAACACGTCGCGCCAGCGCTCCACCACTTCGGGCGGCAGGCGCGGCGGACCGGCCAGCGCCGACCACGCAGCGAGACTCTCCATCTCCGGCCACCCGAGGCTTCTTGCCGTGGGCACATTTGGCAGATCCTTGAATGGCTCGCGCGTCGTTATCATGAGCGGCCGCAGCGCGCCTGAACGGAAGTGCGCCAGCAGTGCGCCGAGATTGCTGCACGCGAATTGGGTTTGCCCGCCGAGCAACGAAACCGTCAAATCACCCGACCCCTTATACGGCACGCCGACCGCAGCATCTTTTGGCAAGCCCACCAGGCTGAACAGATAGTGCGGCCCGAAGTTTTGCAGCGTGCCCTCGCCCACTGTCGCGAAATTGAGCTTGCCCGGGCGTTTGCGAATCTCGGCAATGAGATCTTTCATCGATGCATACGGCGCATCGCTCTTGACCGCGCACACGTACGGATTTGTTTCCAGTGATGAAAGAAAGGTGAAATCGTTCGAGCCGTAGCCCGCCTTGCGGTCGGTCGCCGGGAGAATGACCTGCGATGCAATTCGTGATAGCAACAGGCGGTAACCGTCCGGCGCTGCGTTGCGCACAGCCAGCGTGCCGATTGCGCCCGAGGCGCCGGGCTGATTCATCACAACCAACGTCTGCCCGTTGAGATAGCGCGGCGCGTGCTGAGCGAGATTCCGCGCCGCGAGATCAGCGTCGCTGCCGGCGCTGTATGGAACGACGAGCAGAATAGGGCGCGACGGATATTGCGCGTGCGCGGCCAGCGACGCGATGACGAAACAAATGGAGATAAGGCTGCGGGTCATAGTACGTTCAGACTTTCCAGTATCGGGATTTCAATTAAAGGACGGGCCAGCAATGATAAGGCAGTTCGCTGCCCGCTAATCCCGGTCGACCGCTTCGGCGAATGGCGAATCGCTTAATTGCGATTCCTGCAACCACACCAGGAATGCCGCCCACGCGAGCCCGATGCACATCATCGCCTCGCCCATTCGGCCGACGAACACGCCTATCTTCGTCGCGTTGAGCAACCACCATCCGCCCATATCGCTGAAGATGTTGACGAAGTCGTGGCCATCGTCTTCCGCGCTGCTCTTGCCGCTCACCATCATCGCCTGCGGGTCGCCGGCATCGTGCATGTACCAGCCCGTGTAAATCACCGAATAACCGAGCAGCCAGAATGCGAGCGCAGCGCCGAACGAATCGCGGCGTTTCACCAGTAGAGCTATACCGAGCGTGATCGGAAAGAGGTGCTGGCCCAACGTGCCGCCGAGAACCGCCATAAATCGGCCGAACAGGCGGAAGACGACGTGCCCCGCCTCGTGCCACGGCAGCAGGGCCATTGACAGGAAGTGGCCGCCGAGATCGCCGTAAAAAATATCCGTGTCGCGAAAGATCTTCACGGTATAGAGCGTGAACAGAACCAGCGCCGCAACGCGCGCGTACCAACTGGATTTCGAAACCTCGGGGGGAACGTAAAACAACCAGCGCGCGAAAAAATTTTCCCGCGGGGCCTCATCTTCGATCACTTCATGCGGGGTCGCCGTCGCCACCGCCATTGCACTGAATTTCGCCAGCACGATGCCGCAAGCAGGACAGGTGGCGGGCAACGACTGATCGGCGGGCAGCGGCGCGTGGCCGCATTTGGGACAAACGGGATAAGCCATGGTGGCGGGCTTTTTCTATTTATTGTGAGGTGCGTTTGCCAGCGTCCCTCAATCGACACCAAGTACCCTCGCGCTGGCGTGAGACAGACGATACTAG
>JANXRI010000297.1 GCA_025353085.1 Betaproteobacteria bacterium | reverse complement strand
ATTCGCGTCAAAGCGTGGCTGATCTCGCTCGTGATGTTGATTGGCTTCTGCGCGGTTGGCGTGATTCTGTGGGTCGGCGGCCACGATGTTTTCGAGGGCCGCCTGACTGCCGGTCAGTTGTCGGCATTTGTGTTCTATGCGGCGATCGTCGCGGCAAGCGCCGGCGTCGTATCTGAAGTGTGGGGCGAGATTCAACGCGCGGCGGGTGCGACCGAACGGCTGATGGGATTGCTCGATGTAAAGCCTGCGTTGATCGTCGCCCAGCCGGCGATGCGCTTGCCCGCGCAAGTCACCGGCGCAATCTGTTTCGACGAAGTGTCGTTTGCTTACCCGACACGACCGGAGACGCCGGCGCTCGGACCGGTGTCATTCACGATCGGTCCCGGCGAACGGGTTGCACTCGTCGGCCCGTCGGGCGCGGGTAAGTCGACAGTCTTCGCACTCATCCTGCGTTTCTACGATCCGCTGAGCGGCCGCATATTGCTGGACGGCGCCGACATCCGGCATTGCGATCCGGTCGAACTGCGCCGTGCCATCGCGCTGGTGCCGCAGGATCCGGTTATCTTTGCAACGAGCGTCACGGAGAACGTGCGCTTCGGTCGTCCCGATGCGAGCAATGCTGAAGTGCGCGAAGCATGCGTGGCCGCGCAGGCGATGGAATTCATCGAGCGCCTGCCGCAGGGCTTCGATACGGATCTCGGCGAGCGCGGCGTGAAACTATCCGGCGGCCAGCGTCAGCGCATCTCGATTGCACGCGCGCTGCTCGCCGACCGGCCGATTTTATTGCTCGACGAAGCGACGAGCTCGCTCGACGCTGAAAGCGAGCGTCTCGTCGCAGCGGCACTCGAGAAACTGGAGTCCGGCCGCACCACGCTTGTCATTGCGCATCGGCTTGCGACCGTGCGTCACGCCGACCGCATCATTGTTATCGAGCGCGGGCGGATTCATTCGATCGGCACGCATGATGAATTGCTGCGCGCGAACGGGCTCTATGCGCACTTGGCTAGATTGCAGTTTGTGGCGGAACCAGAAACCACGGTTTAAGGGGGGGGCGTGCCGCAAGAAACTTTACATATAATTATTTTTTTAAAGTACGTTTCTTTTTACGCTTTTTTAGCACGTTCGAAGAACGAGCCTTCTTATGCGCGATTCGATCCTCCGCTTCTTTCTTCATTTGCGGAGACAAGTCATCAAACGCCTTTTTCCATCCAGCAACAAGTGATGGAAGTGCGGTAAGAACTTCTCGCCCAAAAATTATTTCATCAACGTACCCCATATGCAACATATCGATCATGCGGCATAAGTAGGAGCGACCGCATTGCCACCAAGTAAAATGGTCGTCGATTACGAGTAGATGATGTACCTTGCGGCCCGCTGCGGCCTCTAATTCTTGAAGTTCTAATCCATCGAGCAGCGTTTCATAAACGCCATCTGCTACGCGGCTACCGAACGTGGTCGTATAGTAGTACTCTTTAATTTCCCAAATGGCGATGGGATTCACGACTGATGGAAACGCACCATCGACGCGCCTTGCTAGTGTCCGCAATGGCATTGAATCGTGGGTCATCGTAGTCAGGCTGAGAGGATCGTAATCACATGGCGCACCGTCGATATTGGCCTCCACGAGCATGTTGACGATTCCCGTCAGAAACGCGTGATTCTTTTTTGCCCCCTTTTGCTTATTTAGCGGCAGCGCGCATTTTGGCTTAAGTTTCGTCTTAAGCCTCTTAAACTCGGCTTGCGCTTCGGCTTTCTTCATCAACCAACCCTGGACGTTATCCAGAACTTGAGATCGGAATGTAAAGTAGTCGAAAAGCGTTTTCCCAAATTTTGTTAATTGATTGTCGTCCGACGCAATGTGCGCGATACTTAAATCCAAACGTTGAAACGCAGTTTGTACTTCGGCCAGTGACGCAATTCGGACGGCTTTCGTTTTTCGGTCCGTATAGCCGGTTTCTTGACTAATGGTACGGACGTGCGCCCAAAATTCTGCCGTTTGCCCAGTGAATCTTGAATTAGCTTTCAATATAGCGCCTTACAAAATCAATCAACGAAATGCCTACTGCGTCGCAGACTGCTTCGAGTTCAATGAGGTCAAGACGCTGCTCTCCGCTTTCGTATTTGGATATATATGACTGGGGTTGCCTAAGTCGTTTGCCTATTTGTGCTTGCGTCAATTTCGCGTCGAGGCGCACTTGTCTCAATTGAACGGCGAGGTGTCGCTTCTTCATGAGCCGACTGTATATTCCATGTTAGAATATTCAAACTTCGAATAACGTTTGTGGATGTAGTGCGAAATCATGCTTATTAAGGAGTCTCATTCAGACACGGTGCAATTAATCCTTGACGGATTCGCTGCGCCCCGCGCCGCTAATTTTCGAACGCAACTTTTGAAATGGATCGGAAATAAACAGAAACAGGCAGGGGCGATCATTTCGCACTTTCCCTCTGCATTCGGTACTTATTACGAACCATTTCTAGGGAGTGGCGGGGTACTGGGCGTACTGGCTCCGAACAAAGCAGTAGCTAGTGATGCATTTGGGCCATTAATTGAGATTTGGCAGATACTTTATCGTGATAAAGATTTGCTGAAGCAGAACTACGCCGAGCGGTACCAAATGCTCGAAAAACTCGGAAAGAAACGAGCTTACGAAACTCTGTTGGCGAGATACAACGCGAAACCGAACGGTGCGGACCTTCTTTTTCTATGCCGTTCTTGTTATGGGGGTGTAGTTCGTTTTCGTAAGATGGACGGATACATGAGCACGCCAGTTGGTGTGCACGATCCTGTTCCCCCGGAGAGCTTCGCGAAGCGCGTAGATGCTTGGCATGCACGAACGCGTGGGACAATATTTCTTCATGCTGATTTTGCCGACTCGATGCGGCATTCCGGGCGTGGAGATTTAGTTTATTGTGACCCACCGTATTCCGACAGCCAAACGATACTTTACGGGGCGCAAGCTTTTTCATTGCCGCGTCTGTTTGAAGCCATCGCCGAATGCAAGGCGCGTGGCGTTTATGTCGCCCTCAGCATTGATGGTACAAAATACTCAGGTCGCAAGGTTTGTAATGTGCCAATTCCGGAAGGCTTGTTCGAACGAGAAGAGTTTATAAATGTGGGTCGATCAATGTTGAAGCGATTTCAAATGAATGGGCGCACTCTCGAAGCGCATCATGTCACGGATCGACTATTGCTCACGTATTGATACAGTCTGGCGAGTGGCAATCCACCGTGTCTATACTTTTGGCGGATGGCGTGGCGACAGTCCGAGCTCAAGCGGCAGGTTAAGCGAATTGTTTATCTATTCCTATTTTCCGCCGCTCGCTCGGCGACTTGGAATTATTGCGTCCGAGCTTCGCTTGGGCGAGGACGTTGGTCTATTCTTTTGTGCGTAAGACTTCGCATCCGGATCGGATCTGGCGGACTTGGTAATGGTGTCGTCTTCTTTCGCTTTCGGAATTCGCGTTCCAGCGTTGGCATTGCGTTTCAGTGCGACGAGTCTCAACCCTCAAGTCGCGCGGCTAGTTTTACAGCTTTCTTCAAGCCCGGTGAATTCTTCGCAAAACTGCCTTTGCGGGCTTGGTTAAGCCCGCGACGTACCGAAGCCAATGCTCGCGGGTTCTCGTACAGCCATGATTCGCGCTCCGGGAGCACGCGAGCGAGCCGGATGATGACCTCGCCGTCGCTATGGTAATCGACGATAACAAAGCGGTTCTCAAAATTAGCGCCGAGCGTCACTCGTCCTTTGGAATCTGCGAAGGTGTAGCGGGCTCGATTACGGTTTGTCATACTGTAAGCGTCCCATTAGTTACATAAGTTGGGCAACTTGTTGGCTGCGTCACAAACGAGCTATTAGAGCGGCAGCGGCGGTACATGCGTTATTCCCGGCGGCGCAGGCAGCAAGTTGCCTACACTCAAGCACTGATCGTCCGGCGCCCACATGCCGAAGTTATTTTTTCGCCGCCTTGGCGTTTTCTTCCGCTTTTTTCTTCGTTGCCGGTTCCTTCATCACCGCGCTCGCAATCTTGAATGCCGATGCAGCCTTTGGAAAGCCGCAGTAGGTTGACAAATGCAACAGCAGTTCCCGCAGTTCGATTTCAGTCACGCCGTTGCTGACGGCCGCGCGCACATGCTTTTCGATTTCGTCCGGCACATTCAGCGCGACCAGTGCGCTCAACGTCGCAATGCTGCGGGCGCGGGCGTCGAGACCAGGGCGCGACCACAGAAGACCCCAGGCGGCCTGTACGCCGTGCTGCCACATCGGGCGCTGAAACTCGTCGTTCATGCGCACCGCGGCGTCCGCGTCGACGACCGCATCACCGAACGCCTGGCGGCGGATTTCATAGCCCTTGGCGAACAATTCATCCTTCATCAATTCCGCGAGTTTGTCGTCCATCGCTGCGCTCCTTAGTTAAAACAAAATCAAAACTTTAGTCACAGAGGGCACAGAGGGCACAGAGAACACAGAGAAATTCAAAACCATTCGCGTAGGATTTTGACGTGCTTTTCCTCTGTGAACTCTGTGTTCTGTGGCCGGTTTTTGCCTTGGCATTTCTGTGGCGTTAATCAGTCGACTTTCAGGCCCGCGGCCTTGACCACTTTCTGCCACTTCCGAATTTCGCTTTTGATCATCGCGGCGAATTCTTCCGGCGTGGTGGTGACCGGCTCGAGACCTGCGCTCGCATAGCGTTCCGAAACCGCCGGCGATTTCAGAACTCTCGCGATTTCGGCATTTGTTTTGTTCACGATGTCGCGCGGTGTGCCGGCGGTGAACAGCAATCCGTACCAGACGTCGAATTGGTAATCGGTAACGCCGGCTTCACTGATCGTTGGCAAACTCGGGGCGGCCTGCGAACGCTTGGCGCCTGTCACCGCGAGCGCGCGGATTTTTCCGGTCGTCATATGCGGCAGCACAGTTGCGACGCCGATGATGGCGGTCTGCACTTCGCCGGACAGCAGTGCGGTCATGCCGGGTCCCGTTCCCTTGTACGGTACATGCACCATCGAGATCCCACTGTTGATTTGCAGCAGTTCGGTGCCGAGATGCGAAGCGCCGCCGCTGCCGCCTGATGCGTACGTGAGGCCGCCCGGATTTTTCTTCGCAAGCGCGATGAGATCTTTGACTGAGCGCACCGGCAGCGAAGGATGCACGGCCAATACGAATGGCTGGTTGGCGACGAGCGAAATCGGCGCCAGGTCTTTTTGCGTGTCGTACGGCAGATTGCGGTATAGCGCAGGCGCGAACGTGATGTGCCCGTTACTGCCCAGCAACATCGTGTAGCCGTCCGCAGGCGCCTTGGTCACGAGCGACACGCCGATGACGCCACCACCGCCGCCGTGATTGTCGACCACCACCGATTGACCCCAGCGCTCGCTGAGACCCTGCGCCACGAGTCGAGCGACGATGTCGGTGCCGCCGCCGGGTGCGACCGGCACGATCAGCCTGATGGGCTTATTCGGATAGGCAGGAGACTGCGCGTGACCCCAACTCGCGAAAGTTAACGCCGCAATTGCGACGCAGCCGTTCCAACCGTTGATTACGTTCACCGAATTCTCCGTCCGTCATGCGCCCTTATTTGCTGCTTTGCTTGAGCAAATCTTTATACTGATTCGCGCCGCGCGTGATAAATGTATTCACATGCACGTTGAACCAGCGCACGCCTTTGCCGTAAAAATACGGCATGCGCTTCTCCCAGTTCGTCATCACGTTGAGCCCGACCGTTTTGCCGCCTTTAAGAATGCGCGCGATGGCATCATCGACCAACGCCGCAACTTTTGGATGCTCGGGTTCACCCGGGTGTCCTGCGGCGGCTGCGACATCATTGGTGCCGATGTTGATCACGTCGACGCCGGGCACTTCGGCGATTTCGCCGATGTTGGCGATTGCAGCGGGCGTTTCGACCATGATGACCACGATCTTGTCGGCATAATCCTTCGGCCGCGCATAACGCACGACGTCGAGCATCGCGCGCGCGGTCTTTGCATCTTCGACATGCGGCACCTTGATGCCGCCGACGCCGCAGTCGAGATAGCGCGTGATGAGGCCCGGATCGTTCATCCACGGCCGCGCGACCGACGTGATGCCGGCGGCGCGTGCGGCGCGCGCCATTTCTTCAATGCGCTCGAAGTCATAACTCTGGCGTTCGGCGTCGATAAACGCGACGTCTAACCCGAACGCTGCCACATACTCGAGCAGACGCGGCGATGGGTAATCCGGATTGAACATCGTGACGACTTCGCGCGCTGCGAGTTTCTGCTTGACCTTGTTCATTGCCGCTCCTCTTGCATGTCTGCCTGCGCTACAAAAAACCTATTCTCCCTTGATGCCGGCCGTTTTAATGACTTTCGCCCAGCGCGCCGCGTCCGCCTGCACAAACGCACTGAATTCATCGACGCTCATTCTGATAGATTCCGCGCCTTCGTTGTAAAGACGCCCGCGCACGTCAGGCAGCGCAAGGATGCGGTTGACTTCAACATTGAGCTTCGCGACGACATCCTTTGGCAGCGCCGCCGGTGCGAATAAGCCGAACCACGTGGTGACTTCATAGCCGGGCACGCCTGCTTCGGCGATCGTCGGCACGTCCGGCACGAGCTGCGAGCGCCGCGGCGTCGACACCGCGACCGCGCGCAGACGCTGCGCCTTAACCTGCGGCAGCACGGCGGCAATGGTCGCGAATGTGAGATCGATTTGTCCCGCAATGACGGCAATGACGCTCGGTGCGACGCCCTTGAACGGCACGTGTGTCATTTGCGTGCCGGTCAGCGCTTTGAACAATTCAGCGGCGAGATGGGCGGGCGATCCGCCGCCGCCCGATCCATGATTCAAGCGGTTAGGCGCGGACTTGGCGAGCGCAATCAACTCGCGCACCGAATGCGCCGGCACCGACGGATGCACGACCAGCATCAAAGGCGATGTTGCGAATAATGCAATCGGCGCGAGTTCCTTGAGCGGGTCGCGGCCCGCCTCGGGATACAGATTTTGATTGATGACGATCTGACCCGCCGTCGCGAGTAGCAGCGTATAACCGTCCGGCGCGGACTTCGCCGTAATGTCGTTGCCGATCGTGCCGCCGGCGCCGGGCCGGTTTTCGATCACCACCGGCTGCTTCCAGTTTTCGGACATTTTCTGGCCGAGCAATCGCGCGAACAGATCGGTGCCGCCGCCGGCCGACTGCGCAGCGATAATGCGCAGCGGCTTTGCCGGATAGTTCTGCGCGCATGAATACGGCGCGGCCATAATGCATGCGGTCGCCAAACCGGCGGCAAGACGGCATGAAAAAGAGCAGCACGACAATGCAGTAATCAAGTTTTAGAATACCATCCGAAAAGGCAGCCACGCCATACGTTACTGCGGCGCTGTTCAACTGAAGACCGACCCGAAGGAGTATAGCAATGTCAGAAACGAAGGCGCAGTTGTCGATGAAGATGGTGCCGAAGAATGACGTCAAGCAGAACGTCACGCTTGCTTCGATCAAGACCATGGCGGAGAGCGTGAAGAACTGGGGAAAGTGGGGCCCCGACGATGAAATCGGCACGCTCAATTATGTGAAGGCGGACGATCTGACCGCGGCTGCGCGGCTCGTCAAAAAAGGCAAATCGTTTTCGCTCGGACTCGACTTTAATCAGGACGGTCCGCAGCGCACCGGCTGGGGCGGACGCTTCAATCCGATTCATACCATGCTCGCGACCGGCACGGACGCGGTCGCGGGGCGCCACGATAAAGCAGGTCTGCGCTATGCCGATGACATGGTGACTATGCCTCTGCAATGCGGCACGCAGTGGGACGGCCTCGCGCACATTTTCTACGGCGAGACGATGTGGAACGGCTACGACGCGCGGCTCGTCGATTCGACCGGCGCCCAGAAAAACGGCATTCACAAAACGCGCGCGAAAATGGTCGGCCGCGGCGTGCTGCTTGACATCCCGCGTTTTAAGGGCGGCGATTATCTGGAAGACGGCTACGGCATCGGCAATAACGAACTCGATGCGTGCGCGAAAGCGCAGGGCGTCGAAGTGCGGCCCGGCGACTTCGTGATCGTGCGCACCGGCCAGATGGAGCATTGCCTCGCGCGCGGCGATTGGGGCGCCTATGCGGCGGGCGATGCGCCGGGACTCAAGTTCGAAACCGCCGAGTGGATCCACCGCAAACAGATCGCGGCAATCTGCCTCGATACCTGGGGCTGCGAAGTGCGGCCGAACGAAAGCACCGAAGCGTTCCAGCCATGGCACTGGATCGTGATTCCGATGATCGGCATTACGATGGGCGAGATTTTTTATCTGAAAGACCTCGCCGTCGACTGTGCGCAGGACAAGGTTTACGAATTTCTATTCTGCGCGCCGACACTGCCGATCACCGGCGCGGTCGGCTCGCCGATCAATCCGATCGTGTTGAAATAATTCGTTTGCGCGCGCGGTTGTAATGAATTGAATTCTTTGAAAGTCAAGCTGTGACTACCCAACGCATGCCGGCAATCTTCATCGGACACGGCAACCCGATGAATACACTTGCCCGCAACCGCTATACGGAAGCGTGGCGCAAGCTCGGCGGCGGGCTGCCGCGACCTGCCGCAATCCTTGCCGTGTCCGCGCACTGGTATTTGCCGGGCACCGCGGTGACCGCCATGCCAAAGCCGCCGACGATTCACGATTTCGGCGCGTTTCCGCAGGCGCTGTTCGATTTTCAGTACCCATCGCCGGGCAGTCCGGAACTTGCGCGCCGCGTGCGCGAACTGCTCGCGCCAATCGTCGTACTCGCCGATGACAAATGGGGTCTCGACCATGGCACGTGGTCGGTACTCGCCCATTTATATCCGCAAGCCGATATTCCGGTCGTGCAGTTGCGGATCGATTCCACGCAACTCCCCGCGTTTCATTACGAAGTGGGGCAGCGCCTTGCGCTGTTGCGCGAGGAAAGCGTCCTCATTGCGGGATTCGGAAATATCGTGCACAACCTGGGCAAGCTCGACTGGAAGGACGATGCGCGGCCGCTCGATTGGGCAGTGCGTTTCAACGACGCGGTGCGCGAGCGCGTGCTTAAGCGCGACCACCAGCCGCTCGTGAGGTATGAGCGCCTCGGCGACGACGCGCGTCCGTCCATCCCGACGCCCGAGCATTATCTGCCGCTGCTCTACATACTCGGTACGCAGGGCGATAACGACGCGGCCTCGGTTCTGGTCGACGGCATTCAGAATGCATCGATCAGCATGCTGTCGGTTGTGATCGGTGGAGAATAAAATCAAATGCCAGCCGCAGAAATTACAAAGGTCACGGAGAATAAAAATATGATTTCGGTTTTCTGGTTTCTCTCTGTGTCCTCTGTGGCCCATGTTTTCCTGGCTTTTGCGGCGCCTGTCGCGCAGGCCCAGACTTATCCGACCAAACCCATCCGCCTCATCATCGCCAATACCACTGGCACTTCGGTCGATACGCTCGCTCGCGTGTTAGGTGTGCGCCTCGGCGAAGAACTTGGCCAGCAGGTGGTATCCGACAATCGCGGCGGCGCGGGCGGACTGATCGGTGCCGAGATCGTTGCGCATTCCCCGGCCGACGGCTATACGCTCCTCATCAGTTCGACGGGCATGCAAGTGATAACGCCGCAGATTTACCAGAAACTTAATTACAAGCCGGTCAAGGATTTTGCGCCGCTTTCCTTGTTTGCGGTGACGCAGAACATTCTCGTCGTAAACCCGACTCAGCCTATCAACAGCGTGAAAGAATTGATCGCGTACGCGAAAGCCAACCCCGGCAAGCTCAACATGTCCAACGCCGGCGCCGGCTTTCAAAGCCATCTCGCCGGCGTGCTGTTCATGCACGCGACCGGCATCGACGTGCATCAGGTGCCCTACAAAGGCGGCGCGTCGCTGATCGCGGTCATCGGCAACGAATCGCAATTTACTATCGCGCCCAGCCCGGCAGTGATGGCACACGTGCGCTCGGGTCGCATGCGTGCGCTCGCCACCGGCGGCGAGAAGCGTTCGCCGCAAACCCCCGACCTTCCAACGATCAGTGAAGCGGGCGTGCCGGGTTATGTGTCAACGGGATGGGCCGGATTGATGGCGCCGAAAGGTATTTCAAAGCCGGTCTTCGACAAGCTGTATGCAACGCTTGTGAAAGTCGTTAACCAACCGCGGACGCGCGAACTGCTCGAGCGCCAGGGCGGCGACCCGATCACGACAACGCCCGCTGAATTCGTCAAATTCATCAACGATGAATACGCGCGCTTCGGTCAGGCAATCAAGCTCGCAAATTTAAAAGTCGAGTAAGCAATAACGGGGGTCGCAGCCGTATTCGCCGCTTGCGCCATTGCGTTAAACTCCGCGGTCCATCAAAAAAAAGCAGGGAGCAAGGCATGTTGATCGTCGATTCGCAAGTTCATATCTGGGGCGCTGACACGCCGCAACGTCCGTGGCCCAGGCGCGCGCCGCCGCAGCGCCCGATCCCTCTCGGCGCCGACGATTTGTTGCGCGAGATGAACGAAGCCGGCATCGATCGCGTGGTGATCGTGCCGCCGTCATGGGAGGGCGACCGCAACGATCTCGGCGTCGCCGCCGCGGCCGCGCATCCTAATCGCTATGCAGTAATGGGCCGGCTCGATCCGCAGGACCCACAGTCACGCGGTCAGCTCGCTACCTGGCGC
>JANXRI010000288.1 GCA_025353085.1 Betaproteobacteria bacterium | reverse complement strand
GGACTGCATCACGTTCACGCAGGATGGCGAAGAGCAGGAATTGCGCGCGCGGCTCAATGCGCCAGCCGACAACCTCACGCAGGAAATCTACGTTGCCGCGGGTCTGAAAACCGGCCGCATCATGGCGAAAGACGAGGACGTGTGCCTGCACTGCGGCCTCTGCGCCGAACGCTGCCCCACCGGCGCGTGGGACATGCAGAAGTTCTTGCTCGAGATGACGTACGCCGGCCCCGGCTGCCGCGACAAACCGCAACGTAAAGCCGCCTGAGGACGGAATGAAACAAATAACTTCGACCAACGATTTCGTCGTCAAATTCGCCAACGTCAACGGCTCCGGCTCGGCGTCGGCCAACGAACTGTTTGCGCGCTCGATTCTGCGCATGGGCGTGCCGGTCGCGCCGCGCAATATTTTCCCGTCGAACATTCAGGGCCTGCCGACCTGGTATGAAGTGCGCGTCACTGAGAACGGCTATCAGGGCCGGCGTGGCGGGGTCGATCTGATGGTCGCGATGAACCCCCAGACGTGGGACGCCGACGTCAAGGAAATAGAAGAAGGCGGTTATTTGTTCTACGACAACACCAAGCCGATGCCGCAGTCGAAGTTCCGCGCCGACATCAACGTCATCGGCATGCCGCTCACTGAAATCTGCAATTCGACCTATACCGATCCTCGCCAGCGCCAACTATTCAAGAACATCGTGTACGTCGGAGCGCTGTCGGCGCTGCTCGACATAGATCCGACCGAAATCGAACGCTTGTTTTCCGAGCAATACAAAGGCAAGGAAGCGCTGCTCCAGTCGAACGTGAAAGCTTTGCGGCTCGGCCGCGATTATGCGCAGCAGCATCTCGGCGGGCCGATCGGGCTCAAAATCAAGCGCGCAGACAACGTCGGTAACAAAATTTTTATCGACGGCAACAGCGCCGCCGCTTTGGGCGCGGTCTACGGCGGCGCGACCGTTTGCGCGTGGTATCCGATCACGCCGTCGTCGTCGCTCGCCGAGGCTTTCATCAAGTACTGCCAGAAGCACCGTGTCGATCCCGCGGACGGCAAAAACAAATTTGCTATCGTGCAGGCGGAAGACGAGCTTGCCTCGATCGGCATGGTCATCGGCGCCAGCTGGAATGGCGCGCGCGCGTTCACCGCGACCTCGGGCCCTGGAATTTCGTTGATGACTGAATTCATCGGCCTCGCTTATTTTGCAGAAATACCCGCGGTGATCGTCGACGTGCAGCGCGGCGGACCCTCGACCGGCATGCCGACCCGCACGCAGCAATCCGACGTGCTGGCCTGCGCGTACGCGTCGCATGGCGACACCAAGCATGTGTTGCTGTTTCCGGAAGATCCGACCGAATGTTTTGAGTTCACGGCCAAGGCGTTCGATCTCGCTGAACGACTGCAGACTCCGATCTTCGTGATGACCGATCTTGACATCGGCATGAACACTCGCCTGTGCGAGCCGTTCAAATGGGACGACAAGCAAAGCTACGATCGCGGCAAGATCATGACCTCCGACATGCTCGATACCGGCCGCGATTTCGGCCGTTATCTGGACGTCGACGGCGACGGCATCACCTATCGCACCTATCCCGGCACGCATGCGACGCGCGGCGGGTACTTCACGCGCGGCACGACCAAGAACCGTTATGCCGGTTATAGCGAAACGGGCGCCGATTACATTGACAACGTGCAGCGACTGCTGCGCAAATTCGACACCGCCAAGAAACTGGTGCCGGCGCCGCTGCTGTATCCGGCGGAAAAGCCCGCGCGTTTTGGTGCGATCTTTTACGGCTCGACAAGTCCGGCGATGCAGGAAGCGCTTGACGTGCTCGCCCTGCGCGGCATCCACGTCAACGCGCTGCGCGTGCGCGCCTTTCCATTTCAGGATGAAATCAATGATTTTGTCGCGACCCATCCATGGGTGTTCGTCATTGAGCAAAACCGTGATGCCCAGTTGAAAACGCTGCTCGTCATGGAGGCCAAGATCAATCCGTCGCGGCTCCTGTCCGTGCTGCACTATGACGGCACGCCGATCACCGCGCGCTTCATCGTCGAACAAATTTCGCAGCATGCCGCCGCGCGCACGGTCGTCCCACTTAAGAAAGTGGTGTCATGAGCCGCCCGCACAGCAGCGGCGCAATGACACCATCCCGGCGCAAGCCAGGATCCAGCTTAAAGGTTTAAACCATGACATATCTCGCCAAACCGAAGCTGCACCACCCGGACCTGCCGAGGAACACCGTCGGCCACACCCGCCGCGATTACGAAGGCAGGATATCAACGCTCTGCGCGGGCTGCGGTCACGATTCGATCTCGGCCGCGATTATTCAGGCGTGCTGGGAAACCAACATTGAGCCGCACAAAGTCGCCAAGCTGTCGGGCATCGGCTGCTCGTCTAAGACGCCGGACTACTTTCTCGGTAACTCGCATGGCTTCAACAGCGTGCATGGCCGCATGCCGTCGGTCGCGACCGGCGCCAATCTTGCGAACCGCGATCTGCTTTATCTCGGGGTGTCCGGCGACGGTGATTCCGCCTCGATCGGCTTGGGCCAATTCGCGCACTGCATGCGCCGCGGCGTCAACATGGTGTACATCGTCGAAAACAACGGTGTTTACGGTCTCACCAAGGGCCAGTTTTCAGCCACCGCGGACAAGGGCTCCAAATCCAAACGCGGCATCGCCAACAGCGACGAACCGATCGACATGGTTGGACTCGCGTTGCAATTGGGCGCAAGTTTCGTCGCCCGCAGTTTTTCGGGCGACAAGCATCAGCTCGTTCCGTTAATCAAAGCCGCGATCGAGCACAAAGGCGCTGCGTTCATCGACGTCGTGTCGCCGTGCGTCGCGTTTAACAATCATGCGGGCTCGACCAAGAGTTACGATTATGTGCGCGAGCACAACGAGGCGGTGAACCGGCTTGATTTCATCACCGGCCGCGAAGAAATCACCGCGGACTATGCACCCGGCACGGTGACGACCGTCACCCAGCACGACGGCAGCGTACTGCGCTTACGCAAGCTCGATCCCGAATACGATGCAACCGACCGCTTGAAAGCAATGGCCTACATTCAGCAACATCATGCACGCGGTGAAGTCGTTACGGGTTTGCTGTACGTCGATCCCGAGTCCTCGGACTTGCACGAGCACTTGAACACCGTAAACGCGCCGCTTAACCGCCTGTCCGAGCGCGAACTGTGCCCGGGCTCGGTCGCGCTGGATAAAATTAACGCGTCGTTGCGTTAGTCGGTCACAAGTTTCAGAGTTTCACGCGATACAGCGAGTGCACTCAAAGGCGTGGGCGCTGACCGCTGACATTACCGGCGCACGCCTGGCGTTTCGATCGGCAGTCCGCCCTCCCGCCACGCAAGGTATAACTCGAGATCGAGAAATTCGGGCGAGCCCTGTGGCAACAACTCAGCGCGCACGCCCGACTGGCAGCTGCGAAAGCGCCGGTGCAAAGAACCCATGGTTTGCCATTCGAGGCGATAAATCGGATATGCAACACTGTGTCCCTGGCTGATCGTTTCAGGCCCCAGTTTTTTCCCCCAGTTGTCCTGGTGGCATTGCGCGCACGACAAATTCATCTGTCCCATCCGGCGATAGTAGAGATCGCGGCCGGCTTCGAAATGGCGGCGCGTTTGCGCATCGATCGGAACGTTGACCGGCATGCCGCGTGACTGCTGCCCGACATAAGCCGTCAGCCCGAGCAGCTCGGCGGATTCGTACTTGAACGGCTCCGCCTGCTGGCGGCTTTCGCGGCATTGCCGGATGCGGCCTTCAATATTGATCAAGCGCGCGCGCGCGGCATCGAACTGCGGATAGCGCGCCGCCACGCCTTGCATGCTGGTTTTCGCCTCGCCATGGCAGCCCGCGCACGACTTGCCCGCGGCGCCAGCGGGTTCCTGCCACAGCCTTTCGCCACGCGTGATCCACAACATCCCCGGGTTGGCGAAATCATCGCGCTGCAATTCGCGCACTTCCGGGCCGGTAAATTCGAGCCCGGATTTAAGCGGCTCGGGCTTGGCCGCGTTCTGGGCATGACCGGCAACGGAAATCAGCGCCAGCGCAGCGGCCAGCAAACCGTCACGCAGCGAGCGCGGCGTCATCCCGTCACCGTCAGTGCCGCGCGCTCCGAACCGGTTTGTCCCTGATCGTCGACCCAGTCGAACACGAGTTCGCCGCTTGCGTCCGCGACCGTGAAGAAACTCAGGAATGGATTTGCCGCGACACCCGAACCCATTTCAGCGCGGAATACCTCCACCCCGTTGTAGCGGCATACCAAAGCGTTGACGACATTCTTAGGCGCTGCGCGTCCGCTGTCGTCCAGCCGGAAGCCGGTTTCCATCGGATGCTGGATTGCGATGCGGATCTCGATCACCTCGCCACGCCTGGCGCTCGCTGGAACCTGGATGCGTGCAGTCATGGTTTACGTCGCGTCATAACACGCGGACAGCGTGACGACCACGTCAGCGGTAGCCGACCAGAATGAACCATCCGACAGTGCCGCCAGCGCCAGCACGCGTTGACTGCCGCCGAGCCTGACGCGCGTGCTGATCTGCGCGCGGCCGGCACGCGGCCCGAGATAAAAGTTCGCGACATTGGGTCGCGGATTACGCGCCGCGTACAGATGAATGCTTTTGACGTAATCGATCGCTGTCATTGCGCTGTCGACGCTGACCTTGAGGCTCACCGAGTTGCCGTTATCGGCAAACGGTGGCAGTTCGAGCTTCACGCGTCCGGTTTGCACCTTCGCGCCGCCGGTCACCATCAATACCATTGCATCCACGGATTCGGTGGACGCCTGGCCGTAGGCGCGCACCGTGGGCCACGCGGCGATGGCCATCAGACAGGCAAAGAAGCGGCGGCGTGAAGTCTTTTTCATCGGTCAATCGCGCAGCGTAAGCAAGTACGCAATCACGTCTTCGATTTGCTGCGCGCTGAGTAGCGGCTTACCGGCATACGCGGCGGCGACGCGTTGCAGGCCTTCAATGCGGTAATACGCAGGCATCACGCTCGCGGGATTGATGCGCGTCGAATCCACCATGCGCAACCGCAGTTGCGAGGCCGACAGGCGATTGCCAACGCCGGCGAGCGGCGGGCCGATATTGCCGAGCGGTGTGTCGCCTGGCTCCGGCACGCTGTGACACAGAAAACAATTGCCACCGTCGCGGCTCAAGACCGCTGCTTTGCCGCGCACCGGATCGCCCCGTTCAACGGTGAGCGGCGATTGAATTTCGCCTTTCACGATCATGTATGGAACGAGCGCCGGTTCGGCTGCAATTGCCGCTGAAGCAGCGAGCCAACCCAAAGTCGCCGCGCAA
>JANXRI010000273.1 GCA_025353085.1 Betaproteobacteria bacterium | reverse complement strand
GCATCGGTTGATATCTCAACGCCGCGCGCGCGTGCTTCGGCGGCCATCGCCTGCGTGATTGCACCCATGCCGCCGACGGCATGTCCCCATGCACCTCGCTTGCCGTTCACTTCGCCAAACACATGATGCAACAGTACATAGGCGGAGCCCGGGGTATACGGGCTCGCAAAATTGCCGACGATCGCATCGAAACCGAACGCCGCTTTCAACGCGTCGGATTCGAACCAGCCATCGAGCATTTGCCCCGCGCTTTTGGTGAAGAGATCGAGCACGTCGCGGCGCGCTGCCATGTCGAGCCGCCGCAACCGGTTGCCAGCGACGATGGCTGCGAATGCATCGCGCAAACCGCCGCCTGCGTTGGGCGGCGTTTCCAGCGCGAGTTCGCGCATCACATCAGCAACCCGCTCGAGCATTGCGTAATAGCGCGGCAAAGCGTCGGCATCGCGCCGAGAAAATCGCGCCACTTCACGCTGGGTGGCGGCGAGCGTCGGTCCGATTTTCAGGTAACGGCCGTCGGGCAGCGGCAGAAAATTAGCAATCGGCCGCTCGAGAATCTGCAAGCCGTGCTTTTGCAATCGCAAGTCGCGGATGACTTGCGGATGCAGCAGGCTCACGGTATAGCTCGCGGTCGAATTGCGAAAACCGGGAAAAAATTCTTCTGTAACCGCGGCGCCGCCCACGACGCCGCGCCGCTCTAGCACCCGCACTTTGAGTCCTGCTGCAGCGAGATAGCATGCGCAAACGAGACCGTTATGGCCGCCGCCGATGATGA
Organism: Betaproteobacteria bacterium; assembly: GCA_025353085.1. Taxonomy (GTDB): domain Bacteria; phylum Pseudomonadota; class Gammaproteobacteria; order Burkholderiales; family SG8-41; genus PALSA-1004. The sequence goes on along the minus strand of JANXRI010000273.1, from coordinate 2,428 downwards.
CGGCGTCGTATTGGTTTGATGCAGGCATTGGAATGGATGATACTTGGTGCATGGGCGCGTGGCGTCACTACATCACCTGCCCGCGCGCAAAACGTTGCGCGTCGTGCGGCAAGCTCCCGCTTATTGCTGCATGTAAGCGGTCAGTTCCATGCGCTCGTTGGCGATCACCTTGCCGCTCATGTGACGGCGGAATTCCTCTCTTGCCACCGGGCACCGGATGCCGGGCGCGATCCAGTACTTGGGTTTCACGCTGATGCTGCCGAATTGCCCTCTTCCCCATCCTTCACCTTCAACGCGGAATGCGTCGAACGTGCCGGCAGGCACCGTAACCTTCTCGCGCGCGACGACCTTGAACTCAAGCGCGAACTCGCCCGTCGTGCCATTCCGGTAGGTAATCTTGTAGCGGGTCAACCACTTCTTGCCGATCGCGTACTCGGGAATAAAAAACTGCGCGCCCGTGAATACGTTTCCGCCCGGAACCTTGATCTGGTTGCCGAAGAGATCGGTAACGAATCCGCCGTCTCCGAATATCACCTGGTCTTCGGTAATCTGGGAGATTCTGTTTACGAACTGGCGAATCTCAAGCTTGGTGTAGAGATCGATCTCGCGATAACTGTAGCTGTCGCCGATTTTGAACTGCGTGTCGATGCGCGCGGTGCCCTTGGTGTAAGGGGTCGCTTCGACCGACACGGGTTGAATCGGCTTCGCGATTTCGGTTTTTGCCTCAGCGATCATTCTTTCGTGGGCCAGGCGCCTTTCTTCCGTCAGTCGGATTACCTCGGCCAGCTTTTTCTCCTCTGCAACCCGACGCTCTTCCGCCAACATTCTGTCCCGCGACAGGCGCGCCGCCTCGGCAATTCTCTTTTCATCGGTTAGTGCCGCCAGTCTTTTTTGGTCCGCTATCTTTTGCTCTTCGGCGAGGCGCCTTTCTTCCGCCAGCCGCTTTTCGATGGCGATGCGATTTTCCTCGGCCAGTTTTTTTTCTTCGGCGAGTCGCTTCTCCTCAGCGATTCTTCGTTCCTCGGCGAACTTCGCCTGTTTCTCCCGTGCGGCCCGGGCGATTACCGCTTCGCGCTCGGCGAGCAATTTGTCCAGCCGGTACTGCGCGAGTTCCGAAAAATTACCGCTCGGATACTTGCGGATATAGTCCTCGATCGACGCCGGCTCCTTCGAAGCCTTGATCCGCTCCCACGTCGCCAGTTGCTCCTCGAACAGTTTCTCCGCCTCTTCCGGCGTCAGTTTCTGCGGCCGCGAGGGCGGCAGGAAATAAAAATCCTGCTCGAGCGAGGTGCTCTCCCACGGAATCTGCTGGCCTTCGGATTTGCGCCGCACGTTCAACCGCACGCGCTTGAACACGTCCTCGATCTTGGCATCGGGGACTTTGAGTTCCCGCAGCAGGTTCTCGGTATACAGGCCGTTGGCGCCCTCGCCGTCGGCCGCCGTGTTGCCCGGAGAAGTTGCATACGCGAGCAGCGAGCCCGGCGGCGCGTCGAACTGCGAGAGGCCTTTCTGCTGGCTGCGCACCTTGTTGCCGAACGGGTTGTCGCGGCAAGCGTCGAGGATGATCACATTCATCGGGTTCTGCGCCTTGATCAACCCTTCGAGCAGCGCATTGAGTTCGACCGTCTGCGTCTGCATATCCTCGACCTTGTTGATTACAGCATCGACCGGGATCAGATAGTTTTTCCACGCCAGTTGCGCGCCGTGGCCGGCGTAGTAAAACATGCCGACGCCTTTTTTCCGGCCGAGTTCCACGCCGAAGGCGCGAATCGCTTCGATCATCTCGATCCTGCCGGCATCGAGTTTGAGATTGACCTGGAAACCCAGCTTCTGCAATTCGCCCGCGATGCCCCTGGCGTCGTTGCCGGGATTCTTGAGCGGCGCTTCAATGTACTGGGTATTACCGATGATCAACGCCAGGCGCGGCAGCGCGTTGAGCGTGGATTGCGCTTGCGCGACCGCAACGGGAATGCGGAACGGGAGCGCGGCAGTGGAAACCAGCACGCCGGCCCGCACCAGCCACCGGCGGCGTGCGGCCTGCAACGCTCGTGCAGGGCCCGCGCCCTTGTTGCCTGATCTTCCGCTCACGAAAACCCCCGCGCCTTTGCAATGGGTTTAAATTAAGTGCTGCGTCGGTCCGCCGTCGACTCCAGGCAACAGTATCACAGGACTCCATGCTAAACGATCTTGCATGGCTTGCTGTTATATTTATTATGCGTGTGACTGACTGTCCCGCACTGGCGTTCGCGCTGCTCGCCGCCGCGCTGGCGGGCTGCGCATCGGTGTCGACCCAGGTTACGCTACTCGATCCGGCGCAGAACTTCGCGCCCACCGAGCACGTCGTGGTGTTGTTCGACTATCCGCCGCAACCTTACATCAAAGTCGCGTTGATCGAAGCGCAGGGCGTTGTCGGCGGTACTGAGGCGGC
>JANXRI010000264.1 GCA_025353085.1 Betaproteobacteria bacterium | reverse complement strand
ATTTGAAGAAAGATGTGCAGATGCCTATGCTTTCAAGGGCTGGGGTGGGGATGGGTCACTTCGTGAAGCCGCCCGCCACTGTATTAGTGATCGTCACGCGCCGGATCGGCGACGTGTTACTCACGACACCGCTGATCCGCTCTATAAAGCGTGCGTGGCCCGAGGCGGCGATCGACGTGCTGGTATTCGCCGGCACTGAGGGCGTACTCGCTGCCAACGCGGATATCCGCCGCGTGATAACGATCGCCGAACGGCCGCATTGGCGCGCGCATCTCGCGTTGGCGGCAAAAATAACGCGGCGGTATGACGTAGCGCTGTCCGTTGTACCGAGCGATCGTCCGACGGTGTACGCGTGGCTGGCGGGCCGCTGGCGCGCGGGTTTGGTGGTGGCCCAACCCAAGCATCGCTGGAAAACCTGGCTGCTCAGTCGGTGGGTCCCGTTCGACAATGTCGACACGCACACCGTGTTAATGCATCTCGCACTCGCGCGCACGCTCGGCATCGAACCTTGCTACGACGTCGTCGCGACATGGCATGAAGCCGATCGCACCGAAGTCGAACGTCACATGCCCTTTAGCCGCGCTGAGCCGTACGTGGTTTTGCATGCGTATCCGAAATTCAATTACAAAATGTGGCGGCGCGAAGCATGGATTGAACTTGCACGCCATCTGCAGTCCGGCGGAACGCGCGTTGTGCTGACAGCCGGCCCCGACAGCGCTGAACTTACGTTCGTCAATTCACTCGCGCGTGACCTCCCCGGCGCGGTCAATCTCGCGGGTAAGTTAACGTTAAGCCAGACTGCCTGCCTGTTGCAGCATGCGCGTGCTTACGTGGGCCCGGATACGGCAGTGACACATATGGCCGCTGCGGCCGGCGTGCCGGTCGTCTCTATGTTCGGCCCGACCAATCCGGTTAAATGGGGGCCGTGGCCGCACGCTTATGCGAGCGCAGTCAATCCGTGGCGCCGGTTCGGCACGCAGCGCGTCAATAACGTGACTTTGATTCAAGGCACCACGGCGTGTGTGCCGTGTTTCAACGAAGGCTGCGGCCGCCAACTCGCAAGCTACAGCGACTGCCTGCAGCAACTGCCGGTGTCACGGGTGGTGGCCGCACTGACTGAAGCGCTGTCAGCACGCGGGTGAGTTAGCGCTACAGCGAGTTATCGCGTCAACGAGTCAGCGCGCCGCCACGCGTTGCGAATAAAATTCCCTGACGGCGTCGATCACTGCATCGACTTGTGCATCGGTGATGCCGAAGTAAAGCGGCAGGCGCAGCAGCCGATCGCTGATGTCGTCCGTGACCTGGAAACTGCCGCTCGCTCGTGCAAATTTGCGCCCGCCTGGCGATGAGTGCAGCGGCACGTAGTGCGAAACGGCATGGACATTGTGTCCTTTCAAGTGAGTCGCCAAATCCATGCGGGTGGCCAGACTGTCCGCCAGCACGTAAAAAATATGTCCGTTCGCCATGCGATCGGCCGGCTCTTCAGGCGGAATGTCGATCGCAACAGACGCCGCGAGTTCGGCGAGCCCGGCGCGGTACCGCGCGCACACGGCACGCCGCCGCGCGATCACCTGGTCAGCGTGCGCGAGCTGCGCTTCGAGAAACGCTGCGATCAATTCGCTGGGCAGGTACGACGAGCCGAGATCGACCCACGTGTACTTGTCGATTTCACCGCGCAGGAAGCGGCTGCGGTTGGTGCCTTTCTCACGCACGATTTCAGCGCGCTCGACAAAGCGCTCATCGTTGATCAGCAACGCGCCGCCTTCGCCGCTCAGCAAATTTTTCGTTTCATGAAAACTGAAGCAGCCGAAGTGACCAATGGTGCCGAGATGGCGGCCTTTGTAAGTAGACAGCAACGCCTGCGCGGCGTCCTCGATGACCAGCAGCTTATGGCGCTCCGCAATGTCCATGATCGCGTCCATTTCGCACGCGAGCCCGGCGTAATGCACGACGGCGATCGCACGCGTGCGCGGCGTAATCGCGGCTTCGATCAGGCGCTCGTCGATATTGATGGTATCCGCGCGCACGTCGACGAACACCGGCACGGCGCCGCGCATCGCGAACGCATTGGCGGTCGACACGAACGTGTACGAGGGCATGATCACCTCGTCGCCGGGCACGAGATCGCACAGGATTGCCGCCATGTCGAGCGCGCCGGTGCATGAATGCGTGAGCAGCGCGCGCTTGCACGCGAGCCGCTGTTCAAGCCATTGATGGCAGCGCTTGGTGTAATAACCGTCGCCCGACAGATGGCCGCGCGCGAGCGCATCGGTAATATTGGCCAGTTCGGCGCCGACCGCGCTCGGCTGGTTAAACGGTATTTTTGGCATGGGCGTGATGATAGCAATATGAAATGCGCGACGCAGCGCTTTTGATGGAACGCGGACTCTGACGGCCCGGCTAAGGGGCGCGGCGCACCGGATTGCACGCGGCGCCGCGGCACAGTAAATAGAGCGTATTGCCGCCGAGCGGATAACTCGCGCTGATTTCGCCGAGTTCCGCATTCGGTGCGTAACTCAACACGAATCCATCGGTCCACTGTGCGGGCGGCCAGCGCAGATACGGCTGCGGATAACGCAGCGTATCGAGATGAGCCGTGACGCTTAAACCGGTTGCCGACACGTCGGTCGCATACAGCGGATAGCCGCGCGTCGCTGCCTCAATTTGCGCCGCAGTGCCCGCATAATCGCCGCGATAGTGTTGTTGGTACCACGGAAAAATCCATAAACCGATCGCCACTCGCAGAACCACCGCGGCAATGAACCAGCGCTTGGCGACAATGCGCGGCCGCTCGCCGAGTTCCCAGATCGCGGCGGCGATTGCCAGTGCGGCGAGCGGATACAGCGGCATGATGTAGCGGATATGGGTCTTTGGCCCCAGCCAGTAAGGCAGATAGTTGAGCAGCAGGATGGCAAGCAGCGTGCGCCACGGAAATCCCGCAATCTTCTCGGCCTGCGATCCCCTGCGGATGCGCCAGAAGTAGTAAATGGCGATGAGACTGGCGGGCGCCAGGCGCAACACAGTCTCGGGCGGAAACGACCACAGTTGATGCAGATAGTCGCCGAGATCGGCGCTCCTGATCTTGAGCAGGATGTCGACTACGGTGCTGGCACTCTGCGTGCCGTGCGCGAAATAAGCATTCCATGCCAACAGCGCGGCGACGGCTGCCGCGTGCGCCGCTATCGAGTTGGCGCTTAACAGGAAGCGCCGTGCATCACGCTGCGCCACCAGCACGATGAGCGCGACGCCGTAGAACAAATATGCGGTCTGCACCTTGGCGAGAAAACCGCCGGTGACGAGCAGCACGGCGAGCCAGAGCAACGAGCCCTGCTGGCGGATGACCGCGACCCACAGGCACGCGATCGCGCCGAACACGAACAGCGTCAGCAGCGGGTCGGCATAGGCGAGCCAGCCGCGGTAAAACAACACGTCGCCGCTCAGGAAAACCACCGCGCTGAACAGGGCGAGCGCGCGGTTTCGGGTAAGATTCAGCGTGAGCCACGCGAGCACGAGTCCGGTCATGATGGTCGCGGTGGCCGCGACCAGGCGCGACGCTAACAGCATGCGATCCCAACCGAAAACTTCGGCAAGCGGAATGATGAGCCAGTTGAGCAGCGGCGGCCGGCCATAGTTGGTGCCGTACAGCGTCGTCACAAAGTAGTCGTGGTTCAGTCGCATTTCAAGCGACGTAATGGTATAAACCGCTTCCTCGCCGATATAGGGAAGCTTGATCGTCGTGTATAAGCTCAAAGCGGCAGCGGCATACAGCCACCACCACGTTTTTGCTGAATAGGGAGTCGGATTCATTTTGTTAACGGCACTCGAGGTTGCCGCACCTGGCCAGCGCGTTTGCCGCGGTGCCGGCATTTTAAATCAGTTGCCGCCGCTTCGTTGCGACGGCCGGCGGATGATCTTATGACCATGAACGCAGCGGCACGCACGCTCTGGATCGGTCTTCCCGCGTACAACGAGGAAGCGACGATACCGGCGCTGTTTCCACGCTTTAAGGAAGTGCTCGCCGACATTCAAGCCGACTATCGCATCGTGCTTTATAACGACGGCTGCACCGACCGCACGGTCGAGCGCGCGCTCGAATGGACCGATAGACTTAACGTCGAGGTGATCGGCAAGCCGGTCAATCGCGGGCTCGGCGAAGGTCTGCGCTGTCTGATTGCGCATGTGACCGGGCATGGCCGCGCGAACGACGTGTTATTTATCATGGACTGCGACGACACCCATCATCCGCGGCAATTCGCGGCTATGCTCGCCGCGCTCGACGGCGGCCATGACGTGGTGATCGCCTCGCGGTATCGCCGCGGCGCCCGCATTGCCGGCGTCGCGCTGCATCGGCGGTTGTTAAGTCTTGGCGCCGCAACCTTGTTTAAGCTATTGCACTGGTGTCCTGGCGTAATCGATTACACCTGCGGTTTTCGCGGCTATCGCGTTGATCTTCTGCGGCGCGCGCAGGCGCATTACAGCGAACGGTTGATTGAAGAGCGCGGTTTCGCGTGCATGGTTGAACTGCTGCTCAAGCTCAATCATCTCGGCGCCAAAATGGGCGAGATTCCGCTCGACCTGCGCTATGACTTGAAGCAAAGCGCGAGCAAAATGGACGTTGGCGGCAATACCACGCGGTTGCTGCGCAAATTGGTGGCGTGGCGCGTACGCGGTTTAGATTGAATGCCCGGCGGCCCCCCGCTCCACGACACCGCCCGCCGCGTCACCGATACCGTGAATAAGAAAATCACCTGCATCGTAGGCACGCGCCCCGAAGTCATCAAGATGGCACCCGTCATACTCGCACTGCGCGAGTTGCCCGGCGTGACCGTCGAAGTGCTCGGCTCTGGCCAGCATCGCGATCTGCTCGCGCCACTGATGGGCTGGTTCAACCTCGCCATCGACCGCGACCTGCGCGTAATGAGCGATAACCAGTCGCTCGGCGAGTTGACGGCGCGGCTCATGCAGGCGTTCGAGCAGGATTTCGCCTCGGCGGCGCCCGCCCTCGTGATTGCGCAGGGCGACACCACCACGGTGATGTGCGCAGCCTTGAGCTGCTTTTATCGCGGTATTGCGTTTGCGCACGTCGAGGCCGGCTTGCGCACCTTCGACCTCGCGAACCCGTTTCCCGAAGAATTCAACCGGGTCGCGGTCACCCGGCTCGCAACCTTGCATTTTTGTCCGACCGAACGCGCGCGTGCCACCGTGCTGGCCGAGCACGCCAAACCGGCGGGCGTTCACCTGACCGGCAACACCGTGATCGATGCGCTGCAGTTCACCACGGCGAAACTCGCCAGCGTGCCGGCGCGGCGCTTTAACCATGACGTGTTGCTGACCGCGCACCGGCGCGAGAATTTCGGCGCGCCGCTCGTCAATATCTGCCATGCGGTGCTCGACCTGTGCCGCGAGTTCCCGCAGTTGACAGTGCTGTACCCGGTGCATCCAAATCCGAATGTGCGCGCGACGGTCGACCGCCTGCTCGCCGGCCACGCCCAGATTACGCTCAGCGAACCGCTCGTCTATCCCGACCTCGTGGCCGCGATGCAGCAAGCGCGGCTGATAATGACCGACTCGGGCGGGATACAGGAAGAGGCGCCGGCGCTGTCCAAACCGGTGTTGGTCCTGCGTGAAGTTACCGAGCGTCCGGAAGCTGTCGAGCTCGGCGTCGCGAGAATCATCGGCGCCGACCGTGCAAAAATCGTCGCGGCGGCGACTGAACTTTTGCGCGACAGCACGGCTTATGCGCGCATGGCGCGCGGCGGTTCGCCCTACGGCGATGGCCATGCGGCCGCGAGAATCGTCGATGCCGTGCGCGCGTATTTGAATAACCCGGGCGCATGAAAATTCTCAAGCCGCTCGGGAAGATCGCGATTTCGATCGCGCTCATCGCGATCGTGCTGCATGCATTCGATGTGCGCGGGGTCATGGCGCACTTCGCCAAGGTCGATGTGTTGATGCTGATATCGGTGGTCGTCATTGCTCTGTCGATCGCGGTCCTGCATACGGCGCGCTGGCTCGCGGTGCTCAATGCCAACGGCTCGCGGCTCGATTTCAAAACCGCGTTGCAGGTCGTGCTGATCGGGCATTTCTTCAACCAGGCGCTGCCGTCGTCGGTGGGCGGCGACGCCGTGCGCGTGTGGTGCGCGTATCGCGCGGGCCTGAGCTTCGGCGCCGCGGCCAACACGGTCGTCATTGACCGCGCCGTGACGTTATTTTCACTGTTGCTCTTGAGCGCGGCAGGTTTGCCATGGCTATTCGATATCGTTACCGATCCGGTCGCGCGGTGGGCGCTGTCGACGGTGATCATCGCAGGCGTGGCCGGCTTCGGCGCCTTTCTGGCGCTGCGCGGCCTGCCGCACGCGGCAACACGCTGGCGCGCGGTGCGCGCGTTAATCGCGCTCTCGGCGCTTGCGCGCAAAGTAATGTTCAATGCGCGCTATGCGCTGCCGGTCATCGTTCTGTCGGCGACGAGCTTCATCGGTTTTGCGGTGATCGTTTACTGTCTCGGACGCGCAATGCAACTCAATATCAGCTTGCTCGATTGCGTGCTGCTCGTACCGCCGGTCATTCTGGTCACTGTGGTGCCAATTTCAATTGCGGGCTGGGGCGTGCGCGAAGGCGCGATGGTGGTGGCTTTCGGCTTTATCAACGTGGTGCCGAGCGCCGCGTTTGCGGTGTCGGTTTTATTCGGACTTACGCTGGCGGCGGCCAGCCTGCCGGGCGCGCTGTTGTGGTGGTTGAGCGGCTATTCGGTCAGGAACATTGCAGCGAATACCGCCACCCTGAAAGCCGGGGAACCACCCGCGCGCTAGACACTAAAGCCATTGCAAAACCGTTTGCAGCCGCAGATATACGCAGATGAGTTCAATCAACCCGACATCGACTTGAATTTTTCTGCGTTTCCAGGGGTTAAAGATTTGTCCCTGATTTTTTTGAATTGTTTAGCCTTGTGATCTGCGTTTATCTGCACTTATCTGCGGCTGTCGTTTTTAAATTCCTGGAGACAGGCTCTAAGCAACTACGCGGCCCGGGGCGAACTGGATTTCATAGAGCCGCGCATAAATTCCGCCGGCCGCGAGCAATTCTCGATGCGTGCCCGTTTCGGCGATGCGCCCCTGGTCGAGCACGATGATGCGGTCGGCTTTTTCG
>JANXRI010000262.1 GCA_025353085.1 Betaproteobacteria bacterium | reverse complement strand
CTCGATGCTCATGATGAACTTCGCCATTTTGTAACCGAGCTGACGCTCGATGCGCACACGGATAGGCGCGCCGTTGGCGATCGGCAATCGTTCGTCGTTCAATTGATAAGCGAGGATCGTTTGCGGATGGTAGGCGTCCTCCATGTCGATGCTCTCGTAGTACTTCATGCTCCCATCGTCTTCCATCGGGTCCGCGCAGCGAAACACCACGTAACGTGCCGCGGGCAGCGGTCGCACGCGCTCCAGCACGCGGCTTAATTGAACGCCTTGCCATTTGCCGATCGCGCTCCAGCCTTCAACGCAGTCGTGGCGCGTGATCTGCGTGCGGCTCGGCAATTCGCGCAGTTCGGCCAGCGAAAACACCGCCGGCTGCTCGACCAGACCCGTGACTTGCAGACGGTAATCCGTGAAAGCGCGGGTAGCCAACGCCTTGTACTCGGAATTGTCCGGTTCCGCGGTGCCGTTGCTGCGAAACTTGGGCGACAGGTCGGCCTCGGTAAATTCCTGCGCCATCGACTTGCGCGAGGTGACGAGATGCTGCGCGCCGCTGCTCAGATGTTCGCCGGCTTCGAGAATTTTCGGAAACCATTCGGTTTTAGAAAGTTTGTCGCATCCCGCCGTTATCAAGGCCGCCATGCCGCCGAGCGCGCGCGCGAGAAACCGCCGCCGTCTATTGGTGGTTAGCATCGCCCGCCTCCGGTTTGACCGCCTCGATTCGGTAGCGCCCGGTAATCATCGAACGCAGATTGTTCCAGAGTCCCGTGATGACGACTTCGAACACGTGAATCAACACGAAGGCCACCAACGTCCAGGCGGCGACGAAATGCAGCGTGCGCGCCGACTGCCGGCCGCCCACCACGTCGACCCAGCCGGGAATCACCGAATCGAGCCATGGTGACATCGCCCAGCCCATTACGATCAACAACGGCAGCACGCCGAAAATGACACCGAGATAAGCGAGCTTTTGCAGCACGTTGTATTCCTTGGCCGCTTCTCCGGCCGGATGACGAAAACGCAGATGGTCGAGGATCGACCTGCCGATTGACCGCCAGTCCTGCGGGGTGGGCGCGAGATCGCGCGCGAGGTGGCGACTCACAATAGAGTAAACGACGTACGCGATGCCGTTGATGACAAACAGCCACGCAAAGAAAAAATGCCACAGCCTTGCCATCGCGAGCCACGAATTGTCAGGTATCGTCGCCCATGCCGGAAACCCGCGTTGCGCAAGTTCGCCGTTGTCATTGGCCGACGCGCCGAGAACGCCGGTCGTCGTGAACTCATGACCGAACACGCGGGTGACGCCGACTTTATTGCCCGCTTTATCTTCGGTCGCAGTCATTTCGAGCACCGGCGGCTTGCCGTTATATGACGACTTACCCCAGTAAAGAGCCGGATGGGCATTGAATATCTGCAGGCCGCTCATTAATAGAATGATGACGCAGAGCATGTTGGTCCAGTGCATGATGCGTACCGGCAGGCGGTGACGATAGTACAGATAGCTCGCCAAGGAACCGTCGCGGCGCCCATCGGATTGCGACATCGGAACCTCCTGATAAAATCCGTCGTTAAGAGCGAAAAACGTTGGTCATCTCAGCGGGGGTGAGTTTCAAAATAATGAACACACCACGGGCGCGGGTATGTGCGGTAACGAACATTTAACCGCGGAATAGGCAAATACCGCGATCAAATCGGGAATCGAAAATCCCATGCCTCCCCGGGGCAAACCGGATCCCAGCGCCGACCATCCGGCTGCCAATTCCGTTTTGATGCGATCTTTTGTTCGAATGCCGGAATATCCGGCATTTTGTCAGCAGCACGTCGGTGTATGACTTTTGTCGCGGAGTGAAGCGTGCCTCGTTGCGTGGTTACGTGAATCGCACCGGTCACCCATCAGAATCAAGCGGAAATGTGACTGCTTTCTCCGCCTCGGCAGCAACTCTGCCGCGGAAGCATCTCGGTACCGTCTTATATCCAATTCAACAATCTTGCTAATGCAGGGCAACACCCGTGAATCTGCCGCGTTTTGCTGCCGTGACATCGACATATAACGCTTGACTGTGACGCGGGTAAGGCGGAACCTTTTTTTACGAGAATTTTACTCCGACCTGCTTTAACTGAAGGGTTACGCAAATGGCAACGCAGAACTCTCGCTGGAGCCGTGAAGAACTTCTGGTGGCATTCAATCTGTACTGCCAGATGCCGTTCGGGAAAATGCATTCCCGCAATCCCGAGATTATCCACGTAGCGGGTGCTTTGGGCCGCACGCCATCGTCAGTGGCGATGAAGCTCGTCAACTTTGCCAGTCTCGATCCGTCAATTACGTCCACTGGACGCACTGGTCTCGGCAACGCTTCGCGTGCCGACAGGGCCATCTGGAACGAATTCAACGGCGATTGGGAAGCACTGGCCGTTGAAAGTCAGACCCATCTCAAAACATTGTTCAGCAAATCCGCAACCACGCCCTCCACGCCCAGCACGTATTTAGATGACTTCGACGAAACCGATTACGAGGGTCAAACAAAATCAGTACAAATTCAGGCGCGAATCAAGCAGTCCTTCTTTCGTAAGGCTGTGTTGAGCAGTTACGGAGGACGTTGCTGCATCACGCGGATATCCGAGCCGCGCTTGCTGGTGGCAAGCCATATCGTCCCGTGGAAATCTGACCCGAAGAATCGCTTGAACCCTCGCAACGGATTATGTCTATCCGCGCTTCACGATAAGGCGTTCGATAGAGGATTGATCATGATCACCGACGACTTTCGCGTCGATGTCTCGCCCACCCTATCCCATTTCGAAAATGAACCGTTTATCCGTGACACACTCATTGCGATACGCGGCCAGTCCATTACCTTGCCCGAGAAATTCCGGCCGGATGTGGCGTTCCTACGGCACCACAGGGAAATGTGGCGGGACGCGAGATAATGCAAAAAGACTAAGCGATTCATTATCAACACGTATCGCGGGCAGACAGAAATATGGAAAAATAAAACAATGCGCCACCTGTTGATCGCCGTCGCGTCATTCGTAATCGCCGCCGCGCCTCTCGCCGCGCATTGCCAATCCTCATACCCGACCAAGAGCATCCGCTTCATTGTGCCCGTCACGACCGGCGGGCCCAGCGATCTCGTCGCGCGCTTACTGGGTGAAAAACTTTCTACTTCACTCGGCAAGCCGGTCATCGTCGATAATCGTCCGGGCGCGTCGAACACAGTCGGCGCGGCAATGGTCGCGAAAGCGGAACCGGACGGCTACACGCTGCTCGAAGCAGCGGTCAACATGGCGACCAATCCCATCTTGATGAACGACTTGCCATTCGATGCGGTCAAGGATTTCACGCCGATATCGCTCACGCACCTGACGCCGTACGTGATCGTGGTCAGTTCGCAATCGCCGGTAAAATCACTGACGGATTTGTTGAAGTTCATCAAAGACAATCCCGGCAAAATAACTTATGGCACTACCGGCGAGGGCAGCCCGCAGCAACTCGCGACTCTGCTCTTTGCACAGACGGCAGGTCCGCTCGGCACGCTGACGGAAGTCCCCTACAAAGGCAGCTCGGCAGCGCATCCCGATTTAATCGCGAATCGCATTTCGTTCATGATCGATCCGCTCGCGGCCGCGGGTCCGCACATCAGGGCGGGATTCCTGCGCGCGCTGGCCGTTACCACACCGCAGCGTAATCCGTCGTTTCCCGACATCGGGACAGCCGCGGAAAACGGGGTTGCCGGCTACGACTTCTCGAGCTGGGGCGGCGTGTTCGCGCCGGCCGGCACGCCGCGCGCGATCGTGCAAAAATTCAACACCGAAATCAGCGCCGCGCTTGGCAGCGCCGATCTGCGCAAACGATTCGGCGATATGGGACTCGTCGCAAAAAGCAGCACGCCCGACGAGTTTGGAACATTCCTGCAATCTGAAATGACGCGCTGGCGCGCGGTGCTGACGAAGAAGCCTTAGAAAAGAAACGGATGAAGGCGGAATAGCGCAGGACTTAATAGTTATTTGAGTTCCAACGTTCTTGTCATGGACGCACGCCGTATTTCGGTTTGGGGCCAACCTCGACGGCAAGACGCGGCTGCATCGCCTTCACGAAGCGGCACAGGTAAGGGCGCGTTTCACGCGGGTCGATCAAATCTTCCACCGCGAACGCTTCGGCGGTCAGGAACGGCGAGGTGATTTTCTTCAATTCGGTTTCGAGTTCTTTCTCGCGCTGCCTGGGATCAGGCGCATTCTGGATTTCACGCTTGTACTGCGCGCCGACGCCGCCTTCGACCGCGAGCGAACCCCACTCGCCGGACGGCCACGCGATCTTGAAATCGAGACCATACTTGTCGATGCCCACGCCGCCGCCCATGCCGTAGCATTTGCGCGTGATCACCGAAATGATGGGCACGGTGGCCTGGCACTTCGCATGTATCGCGCGCGCGCCCTCGCGCAGTATCGCGGTCTCTTCGGATTCCTTGCCGATCATGAAGCCCGGTACGTCCATGAAAAAGATCAGCGGAATATGGAAGCAGTCGCACAATTCGATGAAATGCGCCTGCTTGCGCGCGGACTTCACGTCGATGCGGCCGCCGACCATCGGATTATTCGCAATGACGCCGACGACGTAACCGTTCATGCGCGCCAGCGCCGTAATCGCGGCGCGGCCGAACGTTGCCTGAATCTCGAACATCGAATCCCGGTCGACGATCATTTCGACCACTTTCTTCATGTTGTACGGCTGGCGCGGGTCGCGCGGCACGATGCGGATCAATTCGTCTTCACAGCGGTCGACCGGATCGTCTGTCGGCACCACCGGCGGCAATTGCCATACGTTGGTCGGCATATACGACAAATAGCGCCGTATCATGCTGAAACATTCTTCTTCGCTCGTCGCGACGTTATCGATGGTGCCGGCCTTGTCCACCGCGACGCGATGACCGCCTAATTCCTCTTTCGTGATTTTCTGGCCAAGTCCGCGCTCGACGATCGGCGGCCCGGAAGCAAAGATTGTGCTGTTCCTGACCATGATGGACCAATGCGACATCACCGCGCGCATTGCGGGCCCGCCGGCGGCGATGCCGAGCACTGCGCTCACGACGGGCACGGTGCCGAGCAATTCCGCGACATTCACGCCGGGATCGTTCGTGTGACCCGGAAATACCGTATAGCCGCGTTTGGCCGACGCCACGCCGCCGCCATAACCGTCGACGAGCCGTATCAGCGGTATGCGGTAATAGTACGCAAGATCGTCGATGAAGCCGCCCTGTCCGCCTTTGCGCCGGCCGTGGCCCCAACTGGTGCCGCCGCGTATTGTCGTATCCTCGCCGCCGATTGCAACAGAGCGTCCATCAATTTCCGCGAGTCCCATGACATAGGGCGCGGGCGTTACTTTGACGAGGTTGCCATCGCTGTCGTATTCCCCCTTGCCGCTCAGCTTGCCGACTTCCTGAAACGAACCGCGATCGACAACGCCGGCGATCCGCTCGCGCACCGTGAGGAAACCTTTTTCGTGGCGCACGCGCACGGCCTCCGCGCCGCCCATTTCGTCCGCCCATTTGTGCCTGAGCTTGATTTCCCCGGCTTCCCGCTCCCAGCCGGTCGCATCCTTCTTGCTCATGTCTTCCTCGATTTTGTTGACGTCCGCACGTTTGCTTATTTGGTTCGCTTCGCCAGACCCAATTCGGTCAACGCGGCATCCAGTTCTTTATATTGCTCGTCCCAGTAGCGGCGCGTATCCGCGCTGTTCAGATAGCGAATCACGTTGTAGTTCTTTTCCGCGGCCGCCCGCCATTCATCGGTCTGACTCAACGTAGCGAACGCGGCATCCCAATATTTCACCTGCGCGCTGCTCAAATCTTTGGCGCCGGCAACGCCACGCCAACTGTCAAATACCGCATTGGCACCCTGTTCTTTCCACGTGGGAATGTTCGCGAGCGACCCGCCCATACGCTGCGCCGCGCTCATGCCGACAATGCGCAAGCTGCCGGCGCTCACGTACGGCAGCAGCGCGGCAAACGTCGAAGCGGCGGCATCGACATGGCCGCCAAGCAGCGCGGTCAATGATTGTCCGGAAGATTTGAACGCCACCACTTTCATGCGCTTGATATCGACTCCGGCGGCCTTCATCGGCAGAGCAATTCCCATATGGATATGATTGCCGATGGCGGTGGCAATCGCAATGCTCAACGAATCGGGCGCCTGCTTCAAGCGCTGGATCATGTCGCGCCCGGTCTTGATCGGCGAATCGGTCCGCACACTCGTGAAAATGTATTCATTGAACAGCATGGCGAGCGGCGTGAAGTCGCTGTAGTTGAATGCAGTCGTGCCCATGATGCGGCCGGTGAGCAGCGTGGGCGCGAGCATCATCAGATAATGCGGATCACGCGAATGCTGGGCCAGGTAGGACGATGCGATTGCGCCGCCGCCACCCGGCTTGTTCGTTATCATCACCGGATAAACGATTTTGCGCGTCTGCCAGATGGCCTGGATAAGGCGCGCAGTGAGATCCTGATTGCCGCCCTCCGCCGCTGTGACGATGAGTTCGACCGGCCGCTCGGGTTTCCATTGCGCGTCGACACTGCCGCAACACGCAATCAATAATGCGGCCATGGCGAAAAGAACACCTTCACGTTGACGCCTCATTTTGATTCTTTTCCGGACGTCGTCGTGGCTGGCGACGCACCGCCGATAACGTTGTCGCGCTCGAGTTGTTTTATCTCCGCTGCCGCCAACCCCAGCACGTCGCGTAATACGTCGGACGTATCGCGGCCGACGCGTCCGCCGCTATTACGGATAGCCCCCGGCGTGCGCGACAGGCGCGGCACCGGCGCCGCCATCGTCAGCGACCCGAGTTCCTCGTCCGGGACGCGCGCCAGCATGCCGCGCGCCTGATAATGGGGATCCTTGAATATTTCGGTCATCGTGAATATGCGCGTGAACACCACGTCGTGCGCGCTCAGCTCGCGCTCGGCGTCGGCATAATCGCGCGTGCCCATCCAGGCGGCGACTATGCCATTGATCTCATCGGCGTTCTTGACGCGTTCCAGGCGCGTGTTGAACCGCGTGTCGGCGAGAATGTCGGCGCGGCCCATGGCAAGACACAAGCGGCGAAAACTATTGGTTTGCGCGCCCTGCACGTGCACGTAATGTCCGTCGCGGGTCGAAAAGAGACTGTTGACGACGCTGCCGCTGTGACTGGAACCCTCCCGGTTCACGACGTAGCCGAGCTTCTCGTACGAACTGATATGCGCTTCCATGAAACTGAATGCGCATTCGTAGAGCGCCGTGTCCACCACCTGCCCTTGGCCGGTACGCTCGCTGTGGCGCAGCGCCATCATCGCGCCGAAGGCGGCGTAAACGCCGGTAATGCAATCCGTGAGCGCGACGTTGGCGCGCGCGGGGGGCCGATCGGCATCGCCCGTGACATGCCGCAGCCCGCCTACCGCCTCGCACACCACGCCGTAACCGGGGCGCTGGCTGTAAGGCCCCGTCTGTCCGTAGCCCGAAACGCGCACGAGCACGAGACGAGGGTTGATCTTAGCGAGCACGTCGTAGCCGAGTCCCCACTTTTCCAAAGTACCGGGACGGAAGTTCTCGATCATGAGATCGCACTTGGCAGCGAAACGTTTGACGAGATCCTGGCCGGCAGCAACGCGCAGGTCGATGACAATCAGTTTTTTATTGCGCATCAAACTCGCTGCGTACAGCGGCTTGTCTTTGAAACGTTTGCCGGAGGTGCGGATTGGATCGCCCTCGGCCGCTTCGACCTTGATAACTTCGGCGCCGAAGTCCGCCAGCAACCGGGCGCAGAACGGCCCCGCTACCGTGGTGCCGAGTTCGAGCACACGTACGCCCTGCAGCGGGCCGCGTGTAATGTCCTGTTTACCGTGCATCTTCCCCCCGAAAAATCAAACTTCGTGCCTACTTCGCCAGCAGGTCGCTCAGTACTGCGCGCAAGCTTTCGTACTGGGCGTCAAAAAATCCGCGGCTCGCGGCGCTACCCAGATAATTATTGACCCAGTCGTTCTGCTTTATATCGTCGTTCCACTCGGGAGTCTGCACCAGACTGCTGAGTGCTGAGTCCCAATATGCGACTTGCGCGGCGGTCAGTCCTTGGGGGCCGAACACGCTGCGCCAGTTGGATGCCACGACGTCATAGCCCTGCTCCCGCCACGTCGGCACGTTCGCATAGACTCCGCCGAGCCGTTTGGGCGCCGCAACGCCGATCACGCGCAGTTTGCCGTTCAAAATCTGCGGCGCCGCGTTGGCGGCGGCGGTCGCGACGATGTCGATATGCCCGCCCATTACCGCCGTGATGGATTCGCCGCCGGAATTAAAAACGACGACACGCATCTTGCGCACGTCGGCGCCCGCCGCTTTCGCGATGAGCCCGACAGTAACATGCTGCATACCGCCGCGCGCGGTTGCCACCGCCGCGCTTACCGACGCCGGATTAATTTTGAGGCGCCGCACCAGGTCGGCGCCGTTCTTGATCGGCGAGTCCTCGCGCACGGCAATCACGATGTACTCGCTGAACAGCAGTGCTAGCGGCGTCAAATCCGTATAGTTCAGCGTGCTGGTGCCCATGATGTGGCTGATGAGCAGCGACGGCGAGCTGACGACGATATAGTGCGCGTCACCCACGCGCTGTTTGAGATACGCGTGACTGACAGCGCCGCCGCCGCCCGGTTTGTTGACGACGCTCGTAACGATTTTGATGATGCCGCGATCCTTCCAGATCTGCTGCATCGCGCGCGCCGTGCGGTCCTGCGCGCCGCCCGCCGCCGAGCCGGCGACGATTTCGATTGCCCGCTCCGGCGTCCATGTGCCGGCATGCGCAGTGACTATCGAGCAGCCTGCGAGCGTCATTACCACCAGAAACCGTAGCATCCAGCCCTCTTTTGAAATATTGCGTGATTCAGGTACTGCGATCCGGCGCACTTGCATATCTATTCGGCAAGATGCGCGGCGGCGACGACTTTCTTCCAGCGCATTCGCTCCTCGTCGAGGAAACGGGCGAGATCCTGCGGCGTGCTGCCTTGGGGTTCGACCCCTTGCGCGGTCAACTTTTGTGCCAGCCCGGGTTCGGCCAGCACTGCGATGATCCGGATGCTCAGCCTGATAACGATGGAGCGCGCAGTACCGGCGGGCGCAAAAACCGCATACCACACTCCGGATTGAAACCCCGGCAGCGTCTCTGCCACCGTCGCCACATCCGGCATCATCGCCATGCGGTTCGCGCTGGACACTGCGATGATTTTCAGCTTGCCGACTTTGGAAAACGGCAAAACCGGCGGAATACTGTTGAACATGAACTGCACCTGCCCCGCTACGATGTCGGTCAGCGCGGGCACGCCGCCTTTGTACGGGACATGCACGATATCGATTTTGGCCATCGACTTGAAAAGCTCACCGCTCAACTGCGTCGCGCTGCCCACGCCGGCAGACGCGAAATTAAGTTGCCCCGGTCTGGCCTTGGCGAGCGCAACCAAATCTTTCACGGAATTCGCGGCAACCTGCGGATACAACACCAGTGCATGCGCGGCGACGATAACTTTGCTGACGGGCGCAAAATCCCTCGCCGCGTCGTAAGTAAGCCTGGGTGACATCATCGGCTGGATGACTAATCCGCCCGATGAACCCATCAGCAACGTGTAACCGTCAGGCGCACTTTTGGCCAGCATCTCATGCGCGATCATGCCGCCCGCGCCGGCGCGATTGTCGACCACGACTTGCTGGCCCCAGGTCTCGGTCATCCTCTGGCTGATTTCGCGCGCCACGATGTCGCCGGGGCCGCCGGGCGGAAACGGCGCGATGATGCGGATCGGCTTGTCCGGATAGGACGGCGCGGACACGGCGGCACCAGCCGCGCCGCAGGCCACTGCCAACGCCAGCAGCGCGCAACGGCGTAAATAAATTTTCACGACTCCTCTTTCATGCGCGCAGACGCCTCGCCCGTTATTGTTCTAGAAAGTGGTCGGCCAATTGTGGATGAGATGCTGGCCTACGCCGTTCGTCAAACGCATCGCATGGACTTCCAGCGTTCTTATCAGATACTTTCTCGTATCGCGCGGATCAATGACGGCTTGCGTTTCGTACACTGCCGCCAGGCCCCACACCGCGGAATCCTGCGCGATTTGCGCGGCCAGTTCTTTGAAGCGGACCGGGTCGTCTTCCTCTTTAATCCCGTGCAGAATATTGACGCCGACCGCGGGAGCGACGAAGCCGAGATCGGCGGTCGGCCAGCATGCGACCTCGTCCGAGTTTTTGCCGCCGCCCATATTCAGATACGCTTTGCCATAGCTCTTGCGCAGGATAATCGAGACTTTGGGCACCGTGACCTGGGACAGCGCATTCACCCAATTGATGATGCGGCCGGGCGCACCGCGCACTTCACCTTCGAGACCGATCAGGAAGCCGGGCACGTCGACCAGGAACACGATCGGGATGTTGAACGAATCGCACAGGACCAGGAAGCTGACGACCTTATTGCATGCATCGACGTCCAGCGCGCCCCCTTTCTGCAACGGGTTGTTGGCGATGAAACCGACGGTATTGCCGTTAAGCCGCGTCAACCCGGTTACGATGGCTTTGCCGAATGACGCCTTGAGCTCGAACAAACTGCCCGGATCGACAATTGAGTTTATGATTTTGCGCACGTCGTAAATCTGGCTCCTTGATTCAGGCATCAGATCGAGGATGTTGTTACACGCCTCGCCCGCGTCTGCCGGCACGGCGCACCGCGGCGGCGCTTCGTTGTGGTGTCCGGGCATATAAGACAGGAAGTGCTTGATTGCATCCAGCGCCTGCTCGTCGGTATCGACTGCCATGTCGACCAGCCCCGAGACTCGTGTGTGCATCTTCCAGCCGCCCAGCTCTTCAGCCGTCACTGCGAGGCCGATGGCCTTCTCGGCCACACGATGGCTGGCGACTGCGAGTGTTGCGCCTTTGCGCATGACCACGAAGTCCGACAGGCACGCGTACCATGCAGAGTGCCCGAAACAGTTGCCGAGCAGCGCGGAGGCCCACGGCGCTTGCCGCACTCGCTGGTACTCCGCGCTATCCTGACCGATGATGGCGCGCCCGGACGCGCCCATGCGGTCGGGCATGCGCGCACCGCTCGTTTCGCCAAGAAATACCATCGGGAAACCGCGTTTGTTGGCGACGCCCTTGACGTGTTTGACCTTCTTTTGATTGACGAGCGCGCTCGATGCGCCCAAGACCGTGAAATCGTTGGAGATGACGCCGACCGGACGGCCCGCGACGCGGCCGAACCCGCATACTTTTCCATCGGCCGGCGTTCTCGCTCTCGCCTCGGGACGCGATGACGTGGCGAAGAGTCCCGATTCGTTGAAGCTGTCCGCATCGAGCAGATAGTCGACACGTTCACGCGCGTTCAATACGCCTTGTGCCTGGCGTTTATCGAGCTTTACCGGCCCGCCCATCGCCATCGCGCGTACGCGACGCTCTTCCAGTTCCTGAAGCAATGCATTGAATGGCATGAATTCTGTACTCCGTAAAGATTAGCGCCGTGCCGACATCGAAGGGGGCGAATTCGCAGTAGATGGGTGAAGCATTGAACGTGCAAAAAAGTAACCACGCTTTAAAACGGCCCTCGGGAAAAATGCCTACCGCATCGGCGTCAACGGCTCCCCCGCCAGCCAGTTCTTGATGTTCTTCAACGCGTTCTCGTAAAACATCTGCATATTGTCATCGACGACGTAGCCGACATGCGGCGTCAGCACGACGTTATCGAGGCGGCGCACCAGATGGTCGACCGGCAGCGGCTCGGTCCAGAACACGTCAAGTCCCGCGCCGCCAATCTTGTGCGCCTGCAGCGCGGCGATCAGCGCCTGCTCGTCGATCAACGGGCCGCGTGAAGTATTGATGAGATAAGCAGTAGATTTCATGGCGGCTATCTCGGCCGCCCCCACGATGCCGCGCGTGGTCGAACTTAACACCATGTGCACCGAAATCAGATCGGACTCCGCGAAGAGCGCCTCCTTCGATACCCGGCGCACTGAAAATTCGGCGGCGCGCTCGTCGGTGAGATGCGGGCTCCACGCAATCACATTCATGCCGAACGCCTGACCATAGCGAGCGACGGCTTGCCCGAGTTTGCCGAGACCGAGCACGCCGAGCGTCTTGCCTGCAAGCGATTCGGTCATCACGTGCTCCTGCCAGCCGCCGGAGTGCATTGCTTTTTCGGACTGCGTAATTTTCTTGACCAGCGCGAGGGCCAGCGCCCATGCGACTTCGGCGGTTGAACTTTGCGAGGTCTTGGTGCCGTGCGATCCGCACAGCGCGATGTTGCGCCGCTTGCAGGCCTCCGCATCGATGCTTGCGTTGCGCGCACCCGTGCTCACGAGCAGCCGCAGATTCGGCAGCGCGTCGATGACGTCCGCCGGAAAACGCGTGCGCTCCCTCATCGCGATAATCACGTCGAATGGTTGCAACTGTTTTATTAACAATGCTTGATCCGCGAGGTGCATGGCGAACGACTTGACCGCCGTGCCCTGCGGCAGCGATTTCCAGTCGGCTGACTGCATGGCGATTTGCTGGTAATCATCGAGAATGGCGATTTTCACGGGTGCGTTCTCTATCAGATAATCTAACGAACTGCCTTAAGTCTACTTGACGGCACCCGCTCTAAAACAAAAACCCCGCTCATGCGGGGCTTCGTTTTCCTGATCTTGGTTACCGCCAGGGCGACTGAATCGGAACTGGCGTATTGGTCCGCCGTTCAAGCGTACCCGGCGCAACAACATAAGGCGTATTGCTTCTTCTTTCGAGCGTGCCGCCTTGCAGGGTGTTGCCACCTAAAGACGAATGTTCCGGCGGGGTGCCGGTGGACAATACCGAAGGGCCTTTAACTGCTTCGGGCGAATTGAGCGCCTCGCCGATTCCGCCAGTCGAATAAATGATGTTAGGCGATGGCCGGCCGTCGCCATAGTCGCGGACGCCGCCGAGAAACCGGTCGCGCGAATCCTGCGGAATAACCGGCGGGCTTCCCGGCATGCCTTCGACTGGCGCGGCTTGTGCGGCAGTCATCGCCAGCATCGCGAGCCCGAATGCGGTTTTCCCTCCGGCCATTTTGAACCTCTCGCCTCCTGCGTTAGCGAAATACCGCTCGACTCTAGTCGCCAACATTTTAATGGAAAACTTCAACGGGCTGAACAACTATTCGGCCTTGATACCGCCTTCACGTATCAACGCCTGAAACCGCAGATACTCGCCTTGCATCATGCGCGTAAAACCATCCGGCGTGCCTTCGGGCGTCGACTCCGCACCCTGGCGCACGAAGAGTTCACGCAATGCCGCTTTGCGCAAGCCGCGCACGATGTCGCCGTGCAACTGCTCGACGATGCGGCGCGGCGTTCCCTTCGGCGCGACGATGCCGGACCAACTATCGAACTGCGCTTCAGGCAGCCCCGCCTCGGCGATCGCCGGGATCTCCGGCAGCGCAGGGCTGCGTTGCGACGTCATCACTGCGAGCGCGCGCAAGCGCCCTTCGCGCAGCGGCGGCAACACCGCGGGCAGCGTAAATACCGCGTAATGCACGCGGCCGAGTCCCATCTCGATCACGGAGTCGTAAAGATTCCGGAATGGCACATGCACGGCAGCAATGCCAACGGCATTGGTGAATACTTCGCCCGCCAGATGCGACGCCGAGCCGATGCCGAGCGACGCATAATTGAGTTCACCTGGACGCGTGCGCGCGTGGGCGACGAATTCGGGCGCGGTGCGCACCGGCAATGCATTCGTCACCGCCAGCACGTTGGTGATCGACGCCACGTGTGTGACGCCGACGATATCCGCAAGTGCGCTATACGGCGAGCGCTCGCGCATGAGTTCAGTGATGATGCGCGTGACGTCAACCATGCCGAGCGTGTAACCATCGGCATTCGCTTTCGAAACCATGTTGTTGCCGATCAGCCCGCCGGCGCCGGCGCGATTGTCGATGACGACGCGCTGCTTATAAAAGGCGCTCAGTTCTTCGCCGACCGAGCGCGCGAAGATATCGCTCGCCGTACCCGGCGAAGATGCCACGATGATGCGAATAGGCTTGACCGGATAATCGGTGAGTGCAGGCGAACGCTCCGCATGACCCGCCGTCGCCGCGCACGCTGCCGCGATACCGACGGCCGCACGAACGAACATCCGGCCAAGCGTCAGCCCCAACCATGGGCCGCTCACGTCCTCACGCGCTTTCGCCGTACAGCCTGTCGCGGGCGCGCTCACGGCTTTTTCTTCGATTCAAGCAGCGCCTTCAAGTCGGCGAACGGACTATGGGTCGAAGCCGGCAACTCACCCTTGGCGTCGGTGCGACCCGCCATGTCTTTAAGCTTCGAGTGCTCGTGCTCGTGACAGTACGTACACAGCAACTCCCAGTTGCTGCCGTCGGGCGGATTGTCGTCGTGATTGCTGTTCTTGTGATGCACTTCAAGCAGCTGCAGGGTGCTGTGCGTGAACGTGCGCGCGCAACCGCCGCATACCCACGGATACATTTTGAGCGCCTGAGCGCGATATCCGGCCGCCCTCTTCAGGTCGTCGCGCCGCGCTTCGCGCAGCACTTCATCGAGCCGGTTCTTTGCCTGTGCCATAGCGCGAAAGCTTCTGCTCGCCGTGCGCCGACGTCAAGGGCGAACAGAATTTAAATTTTTTCAGTGCGCATCGGCACTGGCGCAGGCGCTGCTTCCGGTGCGGCGGCGTCGATGCGTTCATATTCGGCGATCACCTGCGCGCCCAGCAGCAATATCGTCGCGGCGACCTCGAAACTCAGCAGCACGATGATGGCAGTCGCGAGCGACCCGTAGACGACACTCACTTGCGACAGCGTACTGAAATACCAGCGCAGCCCGTGCCGGATAATTTCCCACAGCAGCGCGGCCGAGGCGCCGCCAATCAGCGCATGTTGCGGCGACAACCGGCCCACCGGCATGAAATAGTAGATGGCTGAGATGAGCAGGATCTCGGTCAACACGCCGACCACATAGAGCACGAAATGCGACGCGCCGGTCATCGACCAACTGTGGTCGAGAATCACCAGTCGAGTGGTGCCCATGCTCACGAGATCCGTCAGCACAAAAGTGCCTACCGTCAAAACTGCGCCGACAAAAATGATGTAGCCGAAAGGCAGCAGCAGCGACGCGATAAAGTGCCGGCGACGCACGGCGACCCGGTGCAGGAAAATAACCGAGATCGCGTTTTCGAGCACCTTGAAGCCGAGTTGGCTGAAAAACAACATCGTGGCGAGCAGGACCCAGCCGATCAATTCGCGTTGAGCGAGGAAAGCGCTTAACTCCATGACCACGGCGTTGCCCTGACCCGGCACGACGTATTCGAGCGAGCGCCGCAGTGTCGCGAGCAGCACGGACTGATCGATCACGTGCGAAAGCGCGATGACCATCAGGATCAGCAGCGGCACGATCGACAGCAGCGCGTAATATGCGACCGCACCGGCGAGCAGCAAACCCTGATTCGCGCTGAAAGCCTTCAAAACCTGGACAGCGAAGGCGACGGGATTCTTGAGGACGTAAACGAACCTCGGCGTAAGGGGATTCATTCCCTCATTTCGCCGGAACGCGCGCCGCCCCGTTTCGCGGTTCGTCGTACTGCCATTCGGCCCGTTCTTTCGACGGTTGGCTTTTTTTCGCGGTAATGCTCATCCGATTGGCGCGCCGCGGTTCTGCTACCGCCGGCTTCATCGCAGCGACGCGCTCCAGCACTTTGCGGTAATCTTCATCGGACAAAATCCGCGGCTGGCCGGCCGAGCGCGCAAGTCTTTCCCGCAAAAGAATCGTTTCGACTTCCGGCGGCGCAGCCATCGTTACCACCGCCTCGCCCCACGCGGCTTTTGGCTGGGCGGCCGCCTGCGCAAAATCCTCGTCGGTGGTGACCATTTTCGCAATCGACAAATGGCCATTGCGCATCGCCCACTTTAAAGCATCCTCGCCCAAATCATTTTTGGCGCTTCGAATCGCGCCATGCTCGATCAACAGCGCCGCGATTTTTTCGCGGCCTTCGCGCGCGGCCATCATAAAGACGGTCGAGCCATTGGTGGATCTTGCATTGACATCGGCTTTTTTATCGATCAAAAAGCGCGCGAGATCTGCATGTCCGGCGAACGTCGCGTAGTGCAGCGCGCTCCATTCGTTGCCCTCGCGATTAACGCGTGCGCCATGATTGAACAACCATGCGGCAGCCGCCGCCCGCCCCTGCCACGCCGCGAGCATCAGCGCCTGCTCGTTGAACCGGTTCTGGTGGTTGACATCAGCGCCGTGCTTCACAAAAAGTTCCATCATCGGAATGTCGCCGCGCCAGGCGGCGATCATCAGGCCGGTGCCAATGCGCTCGCTTTCGAAGTTCGGATCGAGTCCCGCAGCGAGCCAGCCACCGACGGTCGAGAGGTCGCTCTGCTCGACCCTGATTCCAAACATAGTCTCATCGGGCAATTCGGCGGCGCCCACCGCCGCCGGCAACCACGCCACCGATACAATAAGTGCGCACCAAACAAGCAATATCCAATTCGAGCAGCGTGTAATATTTTTCATGGTTACGGCGGAAATCGATTATGGTATTTTACCGGCGATTTCTTGCCAAGCCGATCTTGCCAAGCCACAATTTCGCAGCCTGATCTTCGAGCGGGCTGCTTGTCAAAAAACGCCGCCGCACGCCTGCACTATGCGCATCGTTGAACCTCTGATTGCACTAACCGCCAGCGCCGCTTTGCATGCGGGCCTGTTGATGTTCGTGCCTGGCGCGGTCGATTCGAATAAGTCGACAGCGCCGATTGCGACGGTTCAACGCGTCGTGATCGTCGCCCATCTGAAGAATACGCTGGACTCCGCGGCGCCCCGCAACCGCACAGGCAAATACTCGGAAAGCGGGCGAACCACGCGCGCCACTGCCGTCGCCCGCAAGCCGCGCCTCGACAATGCACAAAGATTTTATCCGCTCGAAGCTGTCGCGCGAGGACTCGAAGGCGAAACGATACTCATGCTCACCTACCGCGCCGACGGCAGCCTGCTCGAGGCTAGAGTCGCCAAAAGCAGCGGTCATGCAATCCTGGACGAGGCGGCGTTGCGCGCAATCCGTGCCGCGCCGCGCATGGAGCCGGGCCCGCGTGAAATACTGTTTCCGGTGACGTTCGCATTGCAGTGAGCGGATCTGGATTCTTCGTGGGAATCGTTCCGTCCTACTTTGCAATGTCGTTGAGCGCCCAGTCATAATCGAGATAACGAAGCGGCACGTGCGCTCGTCGAATCAGGGCCTGGCCGGCGGCGCCATCGGCGATAACGTCGGCGTAACGTGCGAGAAACTCATTAACTGAGGTCGCGCCCCCGCGGCCTTTTTCAAAGTCCGCCTTATACCAATCGAATATCGGCGAAATTTCGAGCGAGCCGGATGAGGCATCATAACGATTGCGGCTGCGGTCGGCCAGAAACCGGCGGGTTGCGCTGTCAAGTTGAGATTCAAGACGCGCGCCGGCATACGCCTCCTCGCGCAGCATCGGGCAGCCAATCGATGCGCAATTGAGCGCGAAATAGCTGCGCGGCTCATCGAATGCGCCAGCCGCGCGGATCAATCCATGTTCGATCCCGTCAAGACTGCGCCGCGCACCGAGCAAGGTGAAGAACTCTTTCTTCCACGGCGACTGCAGTATCGAGCCAATATCCTTGATCGAATTGAGCGCAGGATAGCGCGTGAGCACGAGCTTGACTGTGTAAGCGTTGTACGCGTTGACCAGGAACGCGAGTTGCTGATCCTGCGGCCAGTTCCGAAACTCGGCCAGCGTAACTGCGGAGAGTTCGCCCAAATACGCATTCAACGCGCGGTCGTCGCGCTTCAACGCCGCATAGTCGACGCGCGACGAGTTGCCGTTCGGTGCGACGACGACCGCGTGCTTCAGCAACTCGTCCCACCCCCGATGCGTTTGGTCGAATGCACAAGCCACCTGCGCAGACATCAGCATTACGATCATTCCAAAGCCGCGCCAATATTTCATTCGCTGTTTCGCTTCAAAGTTCGCGGCCGCGATGAATCTCGATATTTATTTTTCGCGTATGGCGCGGACTTTCTTCGCCGCCGGCCGGTCCCAGCACGTTTTAAGCCACGTCTGCACCTGCGGCCACTTCGCGAGATCGACCGCGAGCGCGCGATAGAGCGCCGCGGCCACGTTCAAATCGCCGACTGAAAATTCGGGCCCGGCCAGCCATTTCGATTTTTTGAGCGCCGGCTCGAGCACGTCGAGCGCCTGCACCGCTTCATTCCAGGCTTTGGCGGCGAGCTCGGGCTTGCGTTCGGCTTCGGGCAACTGGCTCGTGTGCCGCTGGTAATCGACGATCTGGCGATCGAGCCGGTCGGTTTCCCACAAGCTCCATTGCAAAGCAAGCGCCTCGTTTTTCAGGTCCGATGGATAGAGCGTGCTCTTATGTTTTTTGGCGAGATAGAGATTAATCGCCATCGACTCCGACAGCACGAAGCCGTCGTCGTCTATTGTCGGGATCCGGCCGTTCGCGTTGAGCGCGCGAAAATCCGGTGTTTTGGTTTCAGGCGCGCGCGGCAGCCAGTCTTTGTTCTCGTAGGGAAGGTCCAGTTCTGCCGCCATCCACATGACGCGCATCGCGCGCGAATGAACCGATCCGTAAATTGTGAGCATGGAATTTCCTCCGTGGTTTTGAGCTGGCAATAGTGTAGCCGATCACACTTTTCCGCGTGTAAGATGAGGTCTCCGGGTTTCACGAATATCCTGGCGCGCATTAGACGCCCTCTCGGAAAATAACGCACCCTCGATAAATCGCACCACTCACGCAGAGAGAAGCCGCAGTGAAACTCATCGATATCGCCAAAGTCATCCGCAGTAAGAACGCCGGGCCGACCATACTCACGCTAGACCTGTTGTTTAACGACGAGGCCGGGTTTAATCTCGCGTGCGCGTCAAAATCTTTGACGCCGGAAGCGGTGGCAAAACTGTACTCGCAGCCACGCGCGAAGGTCGAAGTGCTGCCCTACCCGCCCGCGCTTGCGATCAAAATCGTAATGCCGCGTCGCATCGTGTCGGGGGACCCCGGCGACAGCGATGTCTACGGCGCGCAGCAGCACGGGCCTATGCTCGCGGTGGAACTATGACTACCGCTATCGAACGCCTGCGCCAAAGCGTCGTCGGCAGCGACGGCAAGTTGGCTCCGCTGCGCGTAATGGCCGCCTCGGGACAACTCGGTTACGGCATTCCAGACCCCGCGTTCAACGCCGGCCTCGCGAAGAAGCCGCATTTGATCGGCGCCGACATGGGCTCGATCGACCCCGGACCTTATTATCTCGGCGCCGGCAAGATGGCGCAGTCGGACACGATGGTGCGCGTTGATCTCGCGAAATGTATCAATGGCGCGCGCAAGCTCGGCATTCCCTTGTTAATTGGCACGGCCGGCAGCGCGGGCGCAGCGCCGCATCTCGCCGCGACGCTCGACATGGTGCGCGAGATCGCGCGCCGCGACGGTCTGCATTTCCGTCTCGCTTCGATTTCCGCCGACATGCCGCGCGACGT
>JANXRI010000229.1 GCA_025353085.1 Betaproteobacteria bacterium | reverse complement strand
CTTCGCTCAGCCCGAAGAACTTCGCCTTCGCACGGATGTACGAAAGCGCCGCCTGCGCTGACTCTTTCATCACGTCGCCGAGCTGACCGGTGAGCTGCAACTTGCTCGAGCCGTGCATTCTCGTCGCTTCGATGAACAGAATCTCGCCGCCAACCGGCGTCCACGCGAGACCTGTCGCCACACCCGGCACGCCGGTGCGCATCGCAACTTCGGCATCAAACTTCGGTGCGCCGAGAAGCGCCGCCAGATCAGCGCGCTCAATTTTCACCGCCTCGGCGCTGCCCTCGGCAATACGCACCGCTACGTTGCGCAGAACTTTGCCGATCTCGCGTTCCAGATTGCGCACGCCCGCTTCGCGCGTGTAATCGTCGATGATCGCCAGCAATGCCTCGTCGCTGATTTCGCACTGCACCGCCTTGACGCCCGTCGCTTCGAGTTGGCGCGCGACCAGGTAGCGGCGCGCAATCTGCAGCTTCTCCTGAGCCGTGTAACCCGGCAACTGGATGATCTCCATGCGGTCGCGCAACGGCCCGGGAATCGTATCGAGCACGTTGGCGGTGCAAATGAACATCACATTCGACAAGTCGAACGGCACCGCGAGATAGTTGTCCCGGAATGTCGAATTCTGCTCGGGATCGAGAACTTCGAGCAATGCCGACGACGGATCGCCGTGGAAGCCCCCCGCGCCGAGCTTGTCAACTTCGTCCAGCATCATCACGCAATTGCGCGTCTCGACTCTGCGCAGGTTCTGGATGATGTTGCCCGGCAGCGCGCCGACATAAGTACGCCGGTGGCCGCGGATCTCCGCTTCGTCATGCACGCCGCCCAGGCTCACGCGCACGAATTTGCGCCCGGTCGCCCGCGCGATGCTCTGGCCGAGCGAGGTCTTGCCCACGCCGGGCGGACCCGCAAAGCACAGGATCGGACTCTTGCCGGACGGGTTCAATTTACGCACCGCCAGATATTCGAGAATGCGCTTCTTGATTTTCTCGAGACCATAGTGGTCTTCATCGAGGATACGACGCGCCTCAACAATTTCGATCGCGGTGACTGGCTCAGCCGTCCACGGCAATTCGATCAGCCAGTCCAGGTACGAACGGATCATCGAGTATTCACTGGCGCCTTCGGGCATGCGCGCGAGGCGTTTTAATTCCTTGCGCGCCTGCTTTTCAACTTCTTCCGGCATTTTCGCGGCGGTGAGCGCTGTCTCGAGCTCGGCGATTTCCGCGCTGCCGCCCTCGTCCTCGCCGAGTTCTTTCTGGATCGTACGCATCTGCTCGCGCAGCAAATGCTCGCGGTTCCTGCCGTCGATCGACTCGCGTGTGCGCGCATCGATGTCGCGCGACACCTTCAACACTTTAATCCGGTGCGACAGAAGTTCGAGCAGCTTGTCCAGCCGCGTCGTGATGTCGAACGTTTCAAGCAGTTTCTGCTTTTCGTCGGGGCTCACGTCCATCAGCCCGGCGATGAAATCCGCGAGCCGCGCGGATCCCTCGACGCCCTTCAGCGCGGTGACCATGTCTTCAGGCACTTGTGGCAGCAGTTGGAGAATTTCGAGCGCGCGATGTTTGAGGTTGAGCGCGCGTCCTTCGATTTCAGCGTCGCCCTCTGCCGGCTCCTCGATAATTTCAACGCGGGCGACCGTGAATGGATAGCCCTCGAGAAACTGCGTCACGCGAAAGCGCTTGACGCCCTGACAGATCGCGTAATGCGAGCCATCGGGCGCGGTGATATAGCGCACCACATTGGCCGTCGTGCCGACCCAGTGCAGATCAGCGGGCTCCGGCAAATCGACGTCGGGCTTCGATTGCAGCAACACGCCGAGGGGGCGCTCAAGACGCGCGGCTTCCTGGGCCGCGGCGCGCGAGCGCTCGCGTCCCACGGTCAACGGCAACACCACGCCGGGAAACAATACGGCGTGGCGCACCGGCATGATGATTAGCGCATCGTCGGGCAGCGGACGCGACATGCCGGGGCGCAACGTTTCAGCCGTCGATACCGTCGACCCGACGTGACCCGCCGCGTCGGCACTCACCGGATTGATATTTTCAATAATGTCTTCGTTCATGTCTGCTCCGCCTTGCGTAGCCTTAAGATGAGACAACCGTCATTGAATTCACGCGCCGCCGTTTCGAGCCGCAGGTTCGACAGCGGAATGCGGCGCTCGAAATAGCCATAGGGAATTTCCAGCCGTTGGACCGCGCAGCGCGTGCCGGCGAATGGCATGCGTCGCTCCGCGCGCACAATCAGCACGCCGGATGCGAGCGAAATCTCCACGCTTGGCGGCGCCACGCCGGGCAGCGCGATGATGATGACGACTTCGCGCTCGTCCTCGAATATATCGACCGGCGGCTCCCATACGGCGCGCGTGCGCGCGGATGCCGCCAGCCGGAAAAACTGCCGGTGCATGCGGTCGGCCTGATCGAGCACTTCGCAGGCCTGCGACCACATCCAGCCCGTTGCACTACGTGCCGACATAAGCATCCCGATTTTTAAGGGTTGATAAGGAACTCATGCCCGCTCGACGGTTTCTTTAATCCAGCCGAGCAGGCGCGTCGCATCGAGCGCACCGGACTGGCGCGCAACTTCGCGGCCGTTCTTAAACACGACCAAAGTCGGGATGCCGCGTATCCCGAAGCGCGACGCGATCGCCTGCTCGTCTTCCGTGTTCAACTTCGCAAGGCGCACGCCGGGTGCAAGTTGAGCGGCGGCCTCTTCGTAGGCGGGCGCCATCATCCGGCAAGGTCCGCACCACGGCGCCCAGAAATCCACCACCACCGGCAATTCGTTCGCGCTGATATGCCGGTCGAAGTTCGCCGCCGTCAGGTCGTACGGGTGCGTCGACACCAACGGCTTGCCGCAACTGCCGCACCTGGCAGCCGCGCCCAGCCGTTCGCGCAGCACGCGATTGGTCGTGTTGCAGTATTCGCAAACGATTTTCAGGTGATCGCTCATATTCGGTTATCCAAGTGCGGGCTGTCCTACACGACAATGACAGACGACAGCGACAACGCGCATGAATACGAATGTGCGGGCGATTAGCGGAGATTCAAGCACGCCGCTGCGGCATGCTCCTGCGTTGCAGGGTGACAACAAAGGTGAAATAGTTTGCCGGCGCTTGTTTATGCGTGACAAAGCGATGTGCGTGCGACGCCAATATTCAAAGCGCAGACCGATTCCCCGCGTGGCCCGTAGGGACGTTGCTCCCTTGCCCGCATTTATTTCACGTCTTGCCGAGGAAATCCCATTTACCCACTTCGACGCCGCAATGACGCAGGATGTCATGCGCAGTAGTGACGTGAAAATAAAAATTGGGATGAGCGAAATCGAGCAAATATTTTAAGCCGGTAAACGTCAGCGGTCCTGTCCGCATCGGCAGCGTGATGGACTTCTCTTCGCTGCCATCGATCATTTGCGCACTGAACGTTTTCAGATAGTCGACCGTCTTGCCAATCCTCGCTTGCAGTTCAGGAAAGCTCGCTTCATTGTCCTCGAACTTGATGGGCTCCTGGCCCGCGAGCCGCGCCACGCAGCCTTTGGCGATGTCGGTCGCAATCTGGATCTGCTTCGAGAACGGCAGCATGTCTGGGTACAGACGGTAGTTGATCAGCACCGCCGGTTCGATTTTGCGGGCTTCGGCATGCGCGGCGCCTTTGTCGACGATGCGCGAAAGATTTTCCAGCATGCGCACGAAAACCGGCGCTGACGCTTGGTATATGGAAATGGTCATGAGGTAATTCCTTCGGATTAAAAAACAAAGGTGCCGCCGTTCGACGGCCGGCGCACTGTGTTTGCGCCGTTACACGCAGCAGACTTTAGCTATCGCCTGGAGTGCTTTTGATGATCCTGCGTTTGGCCCGCACGACGATGGTGGGCTGACGCGGCTTATGTTCTACGGGGTCTGGACTGTAATCGGCGTCAGCGCGTTGGGGCTCCGTTCTGACTGCAGTCCTGCCGGTCACTTTCGTGCCGCCAATTTTTTTCGCTCCGGTCCCCGTCAACGGCTGGATCGTTGAAATCGCGTGCTTGTAAACATGATCGAATAAATCGTTCTCGAGCAGAATCGCATAATCGTCGAACGACACGATGCGGCCTTCGAGCTTCAGACCGTTGATCAGAAATATTGCCACTGAGCGACGGTCATTCGCGAGTTCAGTCAAGAAACGGTACTGCGCCGGCCGATGCGGCTCAGCGCCAGCCTGCTTCGTCCCGCGATTTTTTTTCACGCTTGCTTTCTGCATACTTGGTTGCCGGATTGCGCCTGAGGTTATTTCTCTGAGACTGTCGACATCAATGTCCCCGGCCTGCGCGGACGTTGATGTGGCAGGCCGTAGCCTGTGTCATCAATCTCCGGATTTCGATGCGACAGGCTCTAGTATACTGCGTCCTTTTTTTGTGTAGCCCTCATGCGATTTAAAAATCTGCTCGTCTATCGACTCGACCCACAATGGAGAGTCGAGCCCGGTAACCTTGAAAAAGTACTCGCTGGACGCGCTCTACAGCCGTGTAATAGTTTCGAAATGGAAAGTC
>JANXRI010000155.1 GCA_025353085.1 Betaproteobacteria bacterium | reverse complement strand
TTGGGACCTGGCGTGCCGGGGCTGCCAAGCACAGAGGTAGTTTTAGCAAGACCATCGCACTTCCGCCATCGGCTGGGGGAAGGCGTTTTTGTACGCTCGAAATCCGTGCTCGGAGGATTGCACCACGAGTATTCCTTGGTGCCTGCCGTTGCTTGATCTGACATGCAGAACCGTGAAGGTGGCGCGGCCCTAATATTTGCGGAGGCGTCGTCTGATCACGATGGTATCGAGATGACATTCGCACGCCGCGAGTATTTGCGCACCACAGTGTTCCCGCTTAACGATTGATCAGTGAATCGCGAGGAGCAGCAGCTCGCGCATGATTCGAACGGTAGCACGCTCGCCAACCTCCGCAAGACTGCGCGGGAAGGCCCGTTTAGGCTAAAATTTAGAAATTCACTCCCCAGCAGTGCCTGCACGACCACGCATCCCGAACGACAATGTCCGACCACGATATCCTATACCGCACCGGCGGCTTCGAAAAAAAAACACCGGCGGAGCTTGTGCATCTGAGTGCAGAGGACGCGTACGCTCTGGCCAAGCGGGCGATGCTGCGCTCCGGCTACGCGGAAGATGCCGCGCACATCGTCGCGGAAAATCTCGTCGACACGTCGTTGTGCGGTTATGCGTCCGCCGGTCTGCCGCGCATTCTCAATATGCTCGACAATCCCAAGCATCGCGAGCCGCGCCAACCCGTCACGATAGACCGCGAAACGCCGACCTCGGCGTTGCTCGACGGCGGCAATAACATCGGTTTGTATGCAGCGCATGTCGCTACCGAAATCGCGATTGCGAAAGCGCGCGCGACGGGCTTTGCGCTGGTCGGGCTGCATAACAGTTTTTACAGCGGGCGCAACGCGTATTACCTCGAGATGATCGCCAAGGAAAATCTGATCGGCATCCACCTTGCGAGCGGACACTTGCAGGTGGTGCCGCACGGCGGCATGCGTCCCGCGTTGGGCACGAATCCGCTCGGTTTCGGCATGCCGTCCGCGCATGGGCCGGTGGTGTTCGACATGGGGACCGCCGCGATCATGGGCGCGGACGTAATCCTGAAAACGCGTCTGAATGAATTGCTGCCGGAAAATACCGCGATCGATGGCGACGGCCTTCCCACGCGCGATCCGCGTAAGGCGCGCGACGGCGGCTTTCTGACCTTCGGCGGTTACAAGGGCTACGGACTGTCGTTCTGCGTGCAGGCGCTCGGCTTGCTCGCGGGTGCCGCGCGCAGCAGAGACAAGGACTACGGATTTCTATTTCTAGTGTTCGATCCCGCCATGATCATCGACGTTACGGATTTCAAGCGCGAGCTCTCCGAACTCATCGGGCGCATCAAGGCGACCCCGCGCCAGCCCGGCGTGGACGAGATACTGATACCCTCGGAGCGGGCGTTCCGCGAGCGCGAGCGACGGCGCGTCGAAGGCACCGAACTGGATCGGATCGTGTATGAACGCCTTGCCGCGCTCTGATCGGGGTGTGCTTTGCACTGATGAGGGGTTGTCTTTTCTATGACACTATTGATCCCACGCTTCCAGCGTAACTCCAACTCTCAACGCAGAAGACGCGGAGAAAAACTTATATTCAATTGTGATTCGTGCCCGCTGTTTTTACTCCGCGCTCCTCCGCGTCTTCTGCGTTGAGAGGTTGATCTTTTTTGGATTGAGTGATTGGATGCTGTTTTGAAAATGTGCTGCGCGCTCGCCGTTGTGTATTTGTTAGTAAGCGCGATGCCGGCCGTGGCATTCGCGCAAAACTATCCGGTGAAACCGGTGCGGCTGGTCGTGCCGTTTCCGTCGGGAAGTCCGAGCGACATCCTTGGGCGCATCGTCGGTCAGGAGTTGGGCGTCGTACTCGGGCAGGCGGTGGTGATAGACAATCGTCCCGGTGCCGCCGGCGTGGTCGGCGTCGATACTGTAGCCAAAGCCGCGCCCGATGGTTACACGCTGTTGATGGGCGGCACTGGCGCGCTTGCGATCAATCCTGGCCTGCGCGCGAAAATGCCGTACGACCCAGGGCGCGATTTCGTGCCGGTTTCGCTGGTCGCGTCGATTCCATTCATCCTCGTGACGACGCCCGCCTTGCCGGCCAATACTGTCCGGGAACTCGTCGCCTATGCGAAGACGCAGCCGCGCGCGCTCAATTACGCATCGTCGGGTGTCGGTTCGCCGACCCATCTTGCCGCGGAATTATTCGGCGGGCTCACCGGCGTGGCGTTGACCCACGTGCCGTACAAAGGTACGGCGCTGGCGACTACTGACCTCATATCCGGGCAGGTGCAACTCATGTTCAGCGGCGTCACCGTGCTGTTGCCGTATGTGAAGGCGGGCAAATTAAAATGTCTCGCGGTCGCGAGTCCCGCGCGCACGGCTTTGCTGCCTGCTACGCCTACCGTCATCGAGTCGGGATTTCCCGGTTTCACGGCGGAGACCTGGACCGGCGTGCTTGCGCCAGCGAAGACTGCTGCGCCTATCGTGACGCGGCTAAACGCAGAAGTCGTCAAAATGCTGCACGCGCCGGAAGTCAGGGTACGGCTGGCGGCGCTCGGCGCCGAGCCTGTCGGTAACTCGTCCGCGCAGTTCGGCGCGTATATTCGGGACGAGCTGGCGAAATGGGCGCGCGTGGTCAAGGCCGCGGGCATCAGGGAAGAGTAGTTCAACCTTGGAAAAGCGGATATCCGCCGCTGCACGCCGATAAACACGGATAAGATCAAAAACAAGTGAACCGAATGCGAGGAATAAGGAGCGGATATGAATAGCTGTGCTCGTAACTTCTCATCCATCACTGGTCGCTTGTTACTTAAAACATCTGCGTCTATCGGCGTTCATCGGCGGTTGCATTGCCGTTATTACGAATAAAGGAATTCACCATCATGCGCGCACTTGAAGGCATATGCGTCGTCGATCTCACGCGCGTCGTCGCGGGACCGTTCTGCACCTATCAGTTGACGCTGCTCGGCGCCGACTGCATCAAGATCGAGGAGCCGGGCAAGGGCGATCCCGTGCGCTGGAGCAGCGCCGGCAGCAACTCGTATTTTCGCGAACGCGGCATGGCGACGAATTTTCTGCCCCAAAACGCCAACAAGCGCTCGCTGACCCTCGATCTGCGGCATGCGGACGGCAAAAATATTTTTCTCCAGCTCGTGCGCGATGCGGACGTCGTGGTGGAAAACTTTCGCGCCGGCGTCATGGCGGGCTTGGGGCTCGGCTACGAGTCGCTGCGTGAAATCAATCCACGCCTCGTGTTCTGCGCGCTGACGGGCTACGGCCAGTTGCCGCCGAAAGGGCATCACACTGCGTATGACGGCGTAATTCAGGCCGCGTCGGGCATGATGAGCGTCATCGGCACGGAGGAGACCGGCCCGCTCAAGGTCGGTCCGCCGATTACCGACTACGCGACCGGCATGGCCGCTGCGTTCGCCATTGTCAGCGCGCTCTTTCAACGCTCGCGCGACGGCAGCGGCCAGTACATCGACGTGTCCATGCTCGACACCGCATTCATGCTGATGAGTTCCTATGTGACCGACTATTTCTGCACCGGCAACGTGCCTAAGCAGCGCGGCAACGAACCCGCCAGCCGCAGTCCCTCGGCCGGCACCTATGACACTCGCGAAGGACAGATCACGCTGGGCGCTAACGAGGATCACCAGTATCACCGACTGTGCCGCGCGCTCGGGCTCGAACGCTTGCTGTCGGATTCGCGATTCATGGATGTCGAAGAACGGCGGCGCAATAGTAGTGAACTGCAGCAGGAGTTCGCGCGTGTGCTGCTCACTCGCAGCGCCACCGAGTGGGAGGAAACTCTCAACGACGCGGGCGTGCCGGCCGCGCGCATCCGCACCGTCGCGGAAATGCTTGAACATCCGCAGACACAGGCGCGCGGGGTGCTGCACACGTTTCCCAATGTGCCGGGCGTTGACCGCGACGTGACGTTGCTGCTGTCCCCGTTCAAACTCGCGCATGACGGTCCGCGGGCGACGCTGCCGCCACCCCAGGTGGGGGCGCATACGGAGGAGATACTGCGGGAACTGAAATATACGGAAGAGGATATTGCAAGGCTGCGCACGGCCGGCGTGGTTTGAGGCGCGAGAAAAACTGTCGCGAGCAAATAGACTTGTGCGGTTTTGTAGCAAATGGATTGTCCGCATTTATGTCTGCGCGGGCAAAGGCGCGAAGGGCCTAGCCCTAGCAGCCTGTCGGGCTTAGCCGATTGGCGAAGATTGGACGCGTCAGAACGAGCTATAACGCGTTTAAATTTTTGCGGAGGGTCTTTTGATAGTAAGAAAACGCTCATTTCTGTGGAAAACACGCTAAGCTCGACGGGCTGCTAGCAGCCTTAATCAGGTTGAAGCGCTGATCCAGCAGGTCGAAGGGCGACCCGGGTGGTTTCTCCAAGAAGAACGCCACCAAGCGCCTTGCCGCCATCGCCAAGCTCGCGTTCGAGGTGATTCCGCAGGACCCGGCAAGGACTGAATATCGCCAGGGCTATACTCTTGGGGAAGACTACAAGCACTGGTTTCGAGTCAAATTCTTCCAGCAGTACCGGCTGTTTTTTCGGTATCACGCGGCGACCCAGGTGATCCGATCCTTTACGCCTGGGTTAATGACGAAGATACCAAACGCGCTTACGAAAGTGGCGATGATGCTTATCGGATCTTCCGCATGATGCTGGAAAGCGGGCAGCCCCCGGACGCTTGGGATCGGCGCCTCGCCGAGGCCCGCGCCGAATCTGATCGCCTGCAAAAACTCGTCGCACAGACGACAGCGGCAAAGCCCTGAATTTCGATGATGTGCTATGGTAGCTACTTTGCTCGGAAAGTAACCGCAAAACCCCATGCGGGAGTTTTGCGGGAACCCGTTATGCATTGTCCTGCACGGTTATGCACTTCAGCAGCGAGCGTCGTGCATTTAGTGGTTAATAAACAGTTGCTTAATTAAGC
>JANXRI010000005.1 GCA_025353085.1 Betaproteobacteria bacterium | reverse complement strand
CCAGAAGTTCGCTCTCATCTTTGGCCGGCAGCATGCCGATACCGCCGCCGCCGCCCGCCGGCTTGACGAGCACCGGATAGCCAATCGCGCGCGCCGCCGCCAAGATCGCTGCCGGCTCCATCGGTAATACGTCGGAACCTTACGACATCGGCATGCCGTGACTTGCCGCGATTTCACGCGCGCGCGTTTTGTGTCCCATCGCATCGATCCATTTGGGCGACGGCCCGATGAAATGCACGCCCGCGTCGATCACGCGTTGCGCGAATTCCGCGTTCTCCGACAAAAATCCATAACCCGGATGCATCGCATCGACACCTGCGCGCTTGAATACTTCGAGCAGCACCTCCTGGTTCAGATAACTGTCACGCGCCGGGGCCGCGCCTATCGCATAAGTTTCGTTCGCCATTTCCAGGTAAGGCGCGCCGTAATCAGCTTCCGAGTACACGGCGACCGACTTGATGCGCATTTCATATAGCGCGCGCAGTACACGCGCGGCGACCGCGCCGCGATTTGCCACCACTACTTTGTTAAACATTCACAAAACCCCTGCCGCAAAGGCGCAAAGACGCGAAGGGTTCGCAAAAAAGAGCTTACTTCTCCTTGCGATTTTACTTTGCGCGTCCGCGTCTTTGCGGTTGTTTGTTAATAACTTGTCGGCCACGTCCGCATCAAATGCTGGCCGACGCCCTTGGTCATGCGCAGTTTATAAACATCGAGCATGCGCACGAGATAGTCACGTGTTTCGGCCGGGCGTATCACCGACTGCGCAGCGAACACCGAGGCTAAGCCCCACACGTCGGAGCCTTGCTCGATTTCCGCAAGGCGTGCCGGATACTCTGCGTCACCCGGTTTTACGCCGTGCACGATCGTCGTCGCGAACTCGGGACTCATGAAACTGATCTCTGCGGTCGGCCACGCCGCGACGTCGTCGGAGTGGCGCCCGCCGCCCATGCAGACATAGGCGCGACCGTAACTTTTGCGCAGTATTACCGTCAGCTTCGGCACGGTCACCAGCGTCATTGCGTTCATGAAATTCATGATCTTGCCGGGCGCACCGCTGCGTTCGGCCTCGGTGCCGATCTGAAAGCCCGGCGTATCGACGAGCAGCACTATCGGCACGTTGAATGAATCGCACATGACGAGGAAGTCGACGATCTTGCGGCACGCATCGGCGTCGAGCGCACCGCCGCGATGCAGCGGATTGTTGGCGACGACGCCCACACTTTTGCCGCCGAGGCGCGCGAGTCCAACAACCGCACTTTTGCCGAAGCGCGGCTTCAACTCGAACAGGCTGTCCTTGTCGACGAGCGCTTTGATCACGCGCTTCATGTCGTACACCTGGGTGCGCTTTTCCGGCAGGATGGAAAGCACGTCCTGCATATCGGCACCGGAACCCGCCGGTATCGGCGCGTCGGGCGGCGCTTCGCGATGATGACTCGGCATATAGGAGAGGAAGCGCTTGAGCGCATCGAACATTTGTTCCTCGGTGTCGACGATCTGGTCGATGAGTCCCGTGATTTCGGCATGCATGCGCCAGCCGCCGAGCTCGTCGAGATCGACTTTGGCGCCGAGCGCCATTTCGATCAGGCGCGGGCTCGACACCGCCATCGTCGCGCCTTTTTGCATGACCGCGAAATCGGCCAGGCAGGCCAACCACGCCGACGAACCGAACGACGGGCCGACCACGGCGGTGGCCATCGGCGTCTCGCGCGTGCGGCGGAACTGCGTGTTATCGTTGCCGAGCAGGAGCCCCATGCCTCGCGAGCCCATCGCATCGGGCAGGCGCGCGCCGGTCGATTCGCCGACAATGACGAGCGGCATGCCGCGCTCCGT
Source organism: Betaproteobacteria bacterium (assembly GCA_025353085.1). Taxonomy (GTDB): domain Bacteria; phylum Pseudomonadota; class Gammaproteobacteria; order Burkholderiales; family SG8-41; genus PALSA-1004. The sequence continues at coordinate 546 of JANXRI010000005.1, read as the reverse complement.
GGCGGTGCGTTTCATATGGCCGATTTTCTTGCCGTTGGTTGCGCTGCTTGATGCACCCTTGACTGTGAAGTCGTTGACGACAACCGCGACGTCGCGGCCGTCGATGCGTGCAAAGCCGGCGAGTTTGCCGTCGGTCTGCGTTTCGGCTTCCTGCTCCGGATACACGGCTGACGCGCCGAACAAACCCGACTCGATAAAACTTCCTGCGTCGACGAGTGCGGCGATGCGTTCGCGCGCATTCAACTGCCCGGCCTTTTTGCGCCGCGCGAGTTTGTCGGCGCCACCCATGCCAAGGGCGCGCGTCCGCCGCGCTTCATATTCTTCCAATAATTTTTCGAATGCCATACGCTTGATTCCGGTTAGTTATCGATTAAGGTCTCACACCGGCTCGCAGGCGCGGACCCATGCGGGTTTTCATGCCGACTTGCGCCGCTTCGAGAAAGCTGCACAGATACGGCCGCGTTTCGCGCGGATCTATGATGTCTTCGACGCCAAAAGCTTCGGCGGTCAGGAAGGGAGAAGTCATGCGCCGGATTTCCGCTTCGA
>JANXRI010000405.1 GCA_025353085.1 Betaproteobacteria bacterium | reverse complement strand
ACCAGCGGCGGCGAAGCAAGATATGCGGCGCGCGCGAACGGATGCACGCGTCCTTCAAAATTGCGATTGCCGGAAAGCACCGCCACGGACACCAGCTCGTCCGTCTTGATCGCGCTTTCTATCGCCGGTGCGAGCGGGCCGGAATTGCCGTTGCACGTCGTGCATCCATAAGCGACAAGCTGAAAACCCAATTGGTCGAACGCCTCGCTGAGCCCCGCGCGTGCGAGATATTCGGCGACCACTTTCGAGCCGGGGGCAAAGGAGGTCTTGACCCAGGGTTTGACTGTCAGGCCGCGCGCCACAGCATTGCGCGCGAGCAAACCCGCGGTGATCATATTCGCGGGATTAGAGGTATTGGTGCAACTCGTGATGGCCGCGATCACGACGTCGCCGTCGCCGAGAGTAAATGCACTGCCGGCAACCGTTACACGTTTGCTCGGCGCCGCCCGGCCGTCGCGCGCAAGCGTCGGCATCTCTTTGCTAAAGCCGCTCGCCACCTCACCGAGCGGCACGCGTTCGTGTGGCCGCCGCGGTCCCGCGAGGCAGGACGCAATCTGCGACAGGTCGAGTTCAACCGTGACATCGTAGTGCGGAGCCGGCGTGTTTTCGTCGCGCCACAATCCCTGCGCCTGGCAATAGGCTTTGGCGAGCGCCACCGTCGCGGCGTCGCGCCCGGTGAACGCGAGGAAATCGAGGCACCTCTGATCGACCGGGAAGAAGACGCAGTTCGCGCCGTACTCGGGCGCCATATTGGCAATGGTTGCGCGGTCCGCCACCGGCAATGCATCGAGGCCGGCGCCGTAGAATTCGACGAATTTTCCGATTATGCCCAGGCGCCGCAATTTCTCAGCGATGGTCAGGACCGCATCGGTTGCCGTGGTCCCCGCGGGCAAAGCGCCGCGCACGCTCACGCCCACCACCTCGGGCACCTGCAGCGTCAATGCGCGCCCCAGCATCGCTGCCTCCGCCTCAATGCCGCCGACGCCCCAGCCAAGTACGCCTATGCCGTTGACCATCGGCGTATGGCTGTCGTTGCAGATCACGGTGTCCGGATATGCAAGCACCTTGCTGCCTGTCTCGTCAGTCCACACCACGCGCGCAAGCCGCTCGACGTTGATCTGATGCACGATGCCGCTGTCGGGCGGCACCACGCGAAAATTGCGGAACGCCGCCTGGCACCAGGCGAGAAAGCCGAAACGCTCGCGATTGCGCGCGTATTCGATTTCGATGTTGCGCCGCGCCGCAGCGGCGTGGCCCGCCTCGTCGGCAACCACTGAATGATCGATCACGAAATCGACCGGGATGCGCGGATTTACATTAAGCGGATCGCCGCCCGCCGCCGCTACCGCATCGCGCAGCGCCGCCAAATCGACCATGACGGGCACGCCGAGCATGTCCTGCAACAATACGCGCGCCGGCCAGAACGGAATTTCGAAGCCGCGTTCGCCGCGCGCCAGCGCTGCCAGCATTGCGGGCAGCACTTCCGGAGATTGCGCGCGCCGCACCAGGTTTTCCGCCAGCACCCGCAAGGAGAAAGGCAAGCGCGCCAGTCCCGCCAGTGCGGAATCTGCCTCGACGTCGCGCAGGCTGAAGTATTGGAAACGAACGCCGTCGACGTTCAATTCTCGCAATGCGTTCGGGTCTTTCTCAATCATCATTTGAAATTTTCATTTTATACGGCACGCGTCGCCGACAATTTTCCTGAACATCGCCCCAAGGCAAGCACGGGACTATAGTTCGGCGGCGATTCCCGCTCTCCTGATGACCTGCGCCCACTTCGCGCGTTCCGTCTGGATAAAAGCCGCGAATGCCGAGATCGACCCCGCCGCTGGCTCGGCGCCAACCTTCGCCAGCAATTGTTTCGTCTCCGGAGACGATGCCTCGCTTACCAGATTGACATTCAATTTTGCAATTACTCCCCGCGCCACCCCTCGCGGAACCATTATGCCAAGCCACGCGGTGACTTCATATCCGGGCACGCCGGATTCGGCGACCGTCGGAACGTGGGGCAGGAATGACGAACGGCCTGCGCCGGTAACAGCCAGTGGCGTCAACTTGCCGCTGGCAAGATGCGGCAGTACAGCGGTCAAATTTGCAGCCGCGAATTGGGCTTCGCCTGCGATGAGCGCAACCATCGCCGGACCCGCCCCCTGATACGGCAAGTGAGTCACGTCGACACCCGCCATCGATTTGAACAACTCGACGGCGAGATGAGTCGCATTGCCGATGCCGCCGGACGCATAATTGATCTGGCCGGGCCTCGCCTTGGCGAGCGCGATCAACTGGCTGATCGACTGCGCGCCGAGCGACGGGTTTGCGGCAATCACGTATACGCCGGTCGAGACCTGGCTGACCGGCGCGAAATCCACGGCGAGGTTGTAGGCAGGCTTGCGGCTCATGCTCGAACTGATGACATGAGCGGGTGTGGTCAGCAGCAAGGTGTAACCATCGGGTGCGGCGGCAGCAACGATTTGCGCGCCCAGATTGCCGCCGGCGCCGGCGCGATTGTCGGCGATCACCGTTTTGCCGAGATCATTGCTCAGCGCTTGTGCATAGATCCTGCCGACGATATCGGCCGCACTGCTGGGCGAGGTCGCAATAATCAGCCTGATCGGCCGCACCGGATAATTTTCGCCGGTCGCAACACCGCCCGCCGCCGCGTAAACCGCAACACAGGCGATTGCGCGCAAGCTGCGGGCGCCGCCGGCATTTGAGCTACAGGCTCGCAACAAGACCGAACACGCCGCGCTTGCGAATTCCGCGCCGCATCAGTTCGAGGTCTATGACCTGATGATCGTCGACGTCGAGATTGACGGAATTGCCAAACGCATTGAGGTACCACACCTGGGTGCTGCCGTCCTTGGCCTGGAAAATGAAATCCTGGACATCGAACTGGGCGACGAGGTTGAGCAGCAATTGCTGCTTCATCGACTCGACGCCTTCGCTGATGCCCTCGCCCTGCACCAGCACCTTCCAGGCACCCGCTTTTTGATAGGCGCGCACCTGCTCGAAAATATACGATTGACTGCCGGTCCAGTCATCGTGCCCTTTCTGCCCGGCCTCGGCCACCACCTTGAGCCCTTGCGCGGTCGCCATCTTAATCAGCTCGCATTTATCCCGCAGGGAAATCGCGATTTGCGCATTCGACACTTCGACAGCCTCGGCGCCGAGCTTTTTCACCGTCTTGTAGAAGTCTTTGATGACGCCCTGCATGATTGCGGCTTCCGAAATGTCCCCGGCGAAAAACACCTTGGTGCCCGCCTTGTGCAGCGCCGCGATCTTGCGTTTTATCAGCGCCTCGGACTGCAGGCGGTAGGCGCCGATCGCGATCTTGAAATAATCGATATACTCGCCGGCGGTCTCGACCAAATCTTCGACGCGGTGCATGCCGATGCCGCGGTCGGCCACGATCGTAAGACCGGCTTCGCGCGGCTTGGACTGCCGCGGCGCGACCTGGATAAAGGGGAACGCCATTTTCTGCAGCTTGCGGTCTTCGCTCACGGTATACGCCTCCATTGTGCCGGTCAATCCAGAACCCGAATCGGGAATGATATGCAATGGCGCCCGCCGTCTGCACGATTCCGATCGCGCGGGCCACCTCTTC
>JANXRI010000398.1 GCA_025353085.1 Betaproteobacteria bacterium | reverse complement strand
GTTGGTGTCCCAAGGGCCGCAAGTCGGAGGATGGTCCGATCAATGGTCGGTATGACCTGACTGAAACGCCGAGTTCGAATTATCTCCAGCGTAATGAGTGGAACGTGCGTGACAGCGATGCCACGTTGATTTTCACAGTGTTGGAAAAGCTCGATGGCGGATCAAAGCGCACCGCCGACACTTGCCAAACGCATATAACGCCCGACTCAGTCGGGCGTTTTTTTTGCGTTCGCTTGTAGGTCTCTTACGGATGGTTCCTACAAAAAAACCGGATTCATCTGACAGACTTAATGCGAATCATTGGAATAGCATCTGACTCACCACCTCTTCAATTCTGACTCGTTATCTGCGTCCCCTCTTTGCCGCTGTGCCTTGTTTTATTCCGCTGTGCCCTGTTTTGCTTCTCCGATTGATCTCACTGACTAAAGGATATGCCATGAACCGAACCGCTGTACTGAAACATCTTGGGTCCACCTGCCTGACTGCCGCGTTCCTCGTTAGCGGTGCGGCGTCGGCGGCGAACTTTTCTTTCACGGGAAACTTCAACGATCACAACAACGTTCAGCTCTTCAACTTCAGCGTGGGAGCGCCATCCAACGTGACGCTGCGAACCTTCTCGTATGCCGGCGGCGTAAACTCAGCGGGCGTCACCATTGCAAGAGGCGGCTTTGATCCGATTCTCGCGTTATTTAACAGTACGGGAGCACTAGTCAACCAAAATGATGACGGTGGCTCCAACGTCCCGGCCGATTCAGTGACTGGCGCGCATTTCGATACTTTCCTGCAATCGGTGCTTGGTACTGGCAACTATACGGTTTCCGTAATGGACTTTGCGAATTTTGCAGTGGGCCCGAATCTTTCGAACGGCTTCACGAACGGCGCGCTTTCTCCCGGCTTCATTGACGCCACCGGCAATCAACGGGACAACCATTGGGCGTTCGATGTTTTGAACGTCAATAGCGCAGTCGTCACCAATCCGGTGCCGGAACCTGAAAGCTACGCAATGATGCTCGCGGGTCTGGGCCTGCTCGGATTTATCGCGCGTCGCAGGAAATCACAAGACGCCTGATTAACTCGTCAATCATCAGAAAACCCCGCCACGGCGGGGTTTTTTACGGGTGACGCCCGCCATGAAGTGCCAGAATCCGCGCTAATTGCCGTGGGAGAGCGACGGGGTGCCGCACACAATTTAGCGTGCGAGAATGTTATAACTCTACGGCCCCCTCCGAAACCGCGTTCAATGATTGCAATCACCACCGACATCCCTTACACGCTCGACACCGGCGAGAAACTCGTCAACGAAACGTTCGGGCCTAACAACATCCATCGCCGGCACATCGGCACCTTGGACCCGCGACCGATGCAGATCGAGGATGGCCGCGCGCATGGCGGACCGTTCACACTCGACAAAAACGGCTTTTCGTTCGTCGCGCACACAACCGCGGTGGCGGATTTTTTCGATCAGGCGAATTTAGCCGTCGCGTATTATCCGGAAGTCGAGCAACTGATCAAGAAAATTTCCGGCGCCTCGCGCGTCGTCGTGTTCGATCACACGCTGCGTTCCGGCGCTGAAGCCGAGCGCGAAGAGAAACTGATTCGCGAGCCGATCTTGTCGGCGCACAACGATTACACCGAATGGTCGGCTCCGCAGCGCGTGCGCGACCTGCTGCCCGACGAAGCGGAACAGCTTCTCGCCGGCCGTTTCGCGATCATCCAGGTGTGGCGCGCGATCAACCAGCCGATTGAATCCAACCCGCTCGCGATTGCCGATGCGCAAAGCGTTGACTTCGCCGACCTGCTGATTGCGGAACGCCGTTATCCGAATCGCATTGGCCAAACGTACCGCCTGCGTTACAACCCGCGCCACCACTGGTTTTATTTTCCGCGCATGCATCGTGATGAAGCGCTCCTGTTCAAGGTCTTCGATTCGGCGCAGGACGGCCGGGCACGGTTTACCGCGCACACTGCGATTGCAGACCCCGATACGCCTCCCACTGCCAGGCCGCGCCAGAGCATAGAGGCACGCGCGCTCGCGTTCTTCGCCGGCCCGGTAACGCCCGTTCTAGGCACGGCATGAACCAGAAAATCACTCCATCAGCTGGTTGAGATAGGCAGGGCCCGCGTGCGCCATCCACTGCGCAGCAGCCAGATGACTGAAAGCGACGTGCACTTCGAGATCGGCCTCGCTGAACGTATGGCGTGCCTGGCTCGCGCAGATAATCACGCCCAGCGCTTCTTCGCCCCACATGAGCGGCGCGAATACGGCCGAACCCGCGCGAAACGTTTCGAGGATTTTGACGAACGAGTTGTGGGTATCGGTATTCGCCAGCAGCATGGGCTGCCGGGCCTTGACGACGTGTCCCGGATGGCCTAAATCGATGCCGATTTTCATGTGCCGCTGGCTGGGACCGAAATTGACCGGTGCAACGAGCAGGTTGTGCTGCCGGTCTGGCGTGACCACGAAGCAGCAGCTCGCGAACTGCTGCTTCTCGCCGTCCTTTAGATTGCCCGGCTGCAGATGCGATTCGTGGTCGCCCAACAATTGCGGCAAAGCCCTGGTGATCGTCCACAACGCTTCTTCGGGCCCGGCCGCCGCGCTGGCCTCGCCACTCACTGCATTCAAAACACGTAGGGCGTCCGCGCGGAACGCGGCCACGTCGCGCATCAATCGACCTTCGCGCCGGAGGCCTTGACGATCCCCGCCCATTTCACGATTTCGGATTTGAGATAAGCCGCGAACTCTTCGGGTGTGCTGGTGCGGGTTTCGAAGCCCTGGCTGATCAGCCGCTCCCTCACCTCCGGCAGTTGCA
>JANXRI010000374.1 GCA_025353085.1 Betaproteobacteria bacterium | reverse complement strand
GCCGCGAAACACAAATGGAAAACACAACACGTTGTTGACCTGGTTCGGATAATCGGAGCGGCCGGTCGCCATCACCACATCGGGCTTCGCCTGTTTCGCGAGCGCAGGCAGGATCTCGGGCTCCGGATTCGCCAGCGCGAGTATCAGCGGCCGATCCGACATCGTGGCCACCATTTCAGGTTTCAGGACGCCACCGGCCGACAAACCCAAAAAAACGTCGGCGCCGGCAATCACCTCGCCCAAAGTCCGCGCCCGCGTTTCGATTGCGTACTGCGCCTTGTCCGGGTCCATCTCTTCCTTGCGTCCCTGATAGACGACCCCTTTGATGTCGGTGACGACGATGTGGTGCTTGGGCAAGCCGAGTTTGACGAGCAGGTCAAGGCACGCGAGAGCGGCCGCGCCGGCGCCGGATACGACGAGCTTGATATCGGCGATGTCCTTGCCGACGACTTTGAGACCGTTGATAAAGGCGGCGCAGACCGTGATCGCAGTGCCGTGCTGATCGTCATGAAACACCGGAATGCGGCAGCGTTCACGCAACTTGCGCTCGACGATGAAACATTCGGGTGCCTTGATGTCTTCGAGATTGATGCCGCCGAAGGTCGGCTCGAGGCTCGCGATGATATCGACGAGCTTGTCGGGATCGCGTTCGTTGATTTCGATGTCGAACACGTCGATGCCCGCGAACTTCTTGAAGAGCACCGCCTTGCCTTCCATCACCGGCTTGGCAGCGAGCGGCCCGATATTGCCGAGGCCCAGCACGGCCGTGCCGTTCGTGATGACGCCGACCAGATTGCCGCGCGCCGTCATATTGCGCGCTTCGGCGGGGTTAGCCACGATCAACTCGCACGCGGCGGCCACCCCCGGCGTATAGGCAAGCGACAGATCGTGTTGGTTAAGCAGCCCTTTGGTCGGCGTCACCGCAATCTTGCCCGGCGTAGGAAAACGGTGGTACTCGAGCGCGCTTTTTCGGAGTTGATCGTCCATGGCAACCGGCTTCTGCTAGGGCTGCGATTATAACCCAGCGTGCCGCCAACTCTGGCGCGCAAGCCTCCTGACATGACGTCGCCATCGCGGCTCTACGTGCTTTATGCTATTTTCACGCCTCTGCCGTTTTTGAAATTCGCGTTTCGTCGATCATGGATATTCCGAACCGCCTGCGCACCGAGTTATATCCGCCGCTTGAACCGTTCAACGCCGGCCGTCTCGCGCTCGATCGCATTCACACGATGTATTGGGAAGAGTCGGGCAATCCGCACGGCGTGCCGGTCGTTTTCCTGCATGGCGGGCCCGGCGCCGGCAGCGCGCCCAATCACCGGCGGTTTTTCGATCCCGCGCATTATCGGATCGTTATTTTCGATCAACGCGGCGCCGGCCGCTCATCGCCGCTCGGAGAAGTGCGCCATAACACGACGCCGCTGCTGATCGCCGACATCGAGCGCCTGCGGCAACATCTGGACATTGAACAGTGGCTGGTGTTCGGCGGATCGTGGGGCTCGACGCTGGCGCTGGCGTATGGCGAAACCCATCCCGAGCGTTGTCTCGCCTTCATACTGCGCGGCATATTTCTCTGCCGGCCAAGTGAAATCGAATGGTTTCTGTACGGACTGCGTAACATTTTTCCGGAGGCGTGGCAGAAATTCACCGCACTCCTGCCGGCCAGCGAGCGCCACAACATACTCGATGGCTATTTCAAGCAGCTGATGAATCCGGATCCTGCAATCCACCTGCCCGCTGCACGTGCGTGGGGCGTTTATGAAGGTTCGTGCTCGACGCTGTTGCCGAGCCCCGACACGGTCGCCCACTTCGCGAACGACATCGTCGCTGTGGGCCTCGCTCGCCTGGAGGCGCATTACTTCCGTCATGATATTTTTCTGCCGCCGAATTCGCTGCTCGAAAACGTCGGCGCAATACGGCATATCCCCGGCGTCATCGTGCAAGGGCGATACGATGCGGTTTGCCCCGTTGCGAGCGCGCATGACTTGCATCTCGCGTGGCCGGAAGCAGATTACGTCATCGTGCCGGACGCGGGACATTCGGCGTGGGAACCGGGGATCTGCAGCGAACTCGTCAGTGCCATGGAAAGACTCAAAAGTACATCCAGGCACGTTTAATTCCAAAGGGGAAGCCAGTGCGAATCGTCACATTCACACCGCGCGCTCACGGGCCGCAACACCTGGGTCTCGTACGCGACGGTAAAGAAGTTATCGATCTCAAAAACGCCGGCAGCGAGCCACCGTTTGATGCCGGCAATATGGTCTCGTTAATTGCCGGCGGCGAGGCGGCCTTGAAATGGGTCCGCGACTTCGCCAGCAAAGCGGCCAACTCGTTGCCACTCGATAAAGTCATCCTGCTGGCGCCGATCCCCCGTCCGCATAAAAACGTTTTCTGCGTCGGCTGGAACTACCTTGAACATTTTGAAGAAGGCGCGAAAGCCCGTCCGCATGTGCAGGAAATGCCCGCGCATCCGGCTTTTTTCAGCAAAGCGCCGACGACCGTAAACGGACCCTATGCGGACGTGCCGGCGCATGGCGGCGTAACCCAGAAACTCGATTGGGAAGTGGAGCTCGGCGTCATCATCGGCAAGGGCGGCATCAACATCAAGGAAGCCGACGCGATGTCGCACATCTTTGGCTACACGGTCGTTAACGACGTGTCGGCGCGCGACGTCCAGCGCCAACATGGCCAGCAATGGTTCAAAGGCAAAAGCCTGGACGGGCATTGCCCGATGGGGCCATGGATCGCGACCGCCGACGAAATTGTCAATCCGCAGGCGCTCGACCTCACATGCCGCGTGAATGGCGTGACCAAACAGCAGTCGAACACGCGACAGATGTATTTCAAGATTCCGCGCATCATCGCCGAGCTATCGGCCGGGCTCACGCTGGAACCGGGCGATATCATTTGCACGGGCACGCCGGCCGGTGTGGGGCACGCCCGCACCCCGCCTGAATTCATGCAACCGGGCGATGTGCTCGAAACCGAGATTCGCGGCCTCGGTATGCTACGCAATAAAATTGTCAATTAAGTCGAGGAGAACACGATGGATCGGCCAACCGCCAACTGCATTTCGATCACGCCGACCGGCGCCAGTCTCGCCGCCGATGTCAGCGGCGTCGACCTGTCGCAACCCATGGACGCCGCGAGCTTCAAACTTATTGAGGACGGCTGGCACGAACATCTCATACTGCGTTTTCGCGGCCAGCATCTCGACGATCCGCGTTTCCTTGATTTCGCGCGCAAATTCGGCGAACTCGACAAGGCGCCGATCCATGCGGGGCAACTCGTCGAAGATCCATTTCCTGAAATCACCGTGATGTCGAACATCAAGGTTGACGGCAAATCGATTGGCAATTTGGGCCACTATGAGGCCGAATGGCACACGGACATGTCGTATAACGAACGCACGCCGATCGGCAGCCTGCTCTATGCGATCGAGGTGCCGCCGGAGGGCGGCAATACCGGCTTTTCAAATATGTATGAAGCGTACGACACGCTGCCCGCTGCGCTAAAGCGCAGGATCGCAGCGCTGCAATGCCGGCATGATTCGAGCCGCAATAGTGCGGGCGAGCTGCGCAAAGGGTTTAAGGAAATCAGCGATCCACGCGAGGCGCCGGGTGCTGTTCACCCGCTCATCCGCACCCATCCAGTCACTCGTCGCAATGCCCTGTATCTAGGTCGCCGCCGCAACGCGTACATCATCGGCCTGCCGCTCGCTGACAGCGAAGACCTGCTGCACGAATTGTGGGCCCACGCATCGCACGAGCGCTTCGCGTGGTATCAGGTGTGGAAAGTCGGCGACCTGGTGATGTGGGACAACCGATGCGCAATGCATCGCCGCGACGCATTTGATCCGGCATCGCGCCGACTCATGCATCGCACTCAAATTAAAGGCGATAAGCCGTATTTTGATTCGGCGACGGTTGCGGCGTAGGCTGCGTCACCGCCTATTCCGTTACTTCGATTTGGGTGGCTTTGAATTAAGCGATTTGGCCGCCGCGTCGCCGGCAGCCTGCAGGCTTTCGAGCGCGGATTTCTGCATCTGCAGCGTCTTGATCGTCATCTGCACAAAGCCGGTACTCATCGTCAGCCAGTTTTCCACCGCTTTGAGCTCGGCAATTTTTTTGTCGATTTCCTCGAGGTTCACCGTTGGCGTTATCATGCCGGGCATCGGAAACGACGCGGGGTTCCACATTTTCTGCATGAGCTCGAACCAATCCTTCGGAACATTTTGCTCGGACATGGCTGTCTCCTGTGAACGCCGTATGCAGCGACTGTATCACAGGGCCCCTCGCCCGCCGCAAGTAAGCCGGGATCGGCTGCCCGCACTTTATTGCTGATGGAAAAAATCACCGCCCGGCAAGTGCAGGATTTGCTGCACGACTATCAGCTGGATCACGATGGCCATGTCACGATCGAGAGCCTCGGCGGCAAATCCGCTCGCGCCCGCTTCGAAGTCGCAAAGAAACATCTGCGTCCCGGCGATACCGTGTCAGGTCCGACCTTGATGGCGCTCGCCGACGTGGCGATGTACGCAGCGTTGCTCGGCGAAATCGGCTTGGTTCCACTCGCAGTAACGACCAATTTAAACATTAATTTTCTGCGCAAACCGGCGCAAAAAGATGTTTATGCCGAGGCGAAATTGCTGAAAGTCGGCAAGCGCCTGGCGGTGGGGGAGGTAACGTTATATTCGGACGGCGAGACGGAGCCGGTCGCGCATGTGACCTGCACTTACTCGATTCCGCCGCCCAAGCACAGACAGGATCGCTAACCAGTGCTGTGCGCGCTCGTCGCGACCGGCAGCTTATATTTATGCGGCCAGCGGCTTGGTCGAGGATTGGTTATGCGTAGTGCGGCGCTGGTTTTCGAACTGGCGTAATACCTGGCTGAGCCGCCCGCGTTCTGCCATGACCTTGCTCGCATAGCCATTTTCGTTTTCGTCGGACGTTGCGCCGACATAGAGTTGGAGCGCGTCGACGACATCACCCGTGCGACGTATATATTCTTTCAGTATCTTCGCGCCAACCGCGATATTCGCCTGCGGATCGAAGGCGACTTTTTCGCCGCCCAGCGGGCCGAATTTATCCGGGTGGTAACGCGGGATGATCTGCATGAGGCCTTTGGCTCCCATGCCGCTTTCAGCGAGCGGATTAAAACGCGATTCCACGGAGATGACCGCCAGTATCAATAGCGGATCAACATTGAGCTCGGCGCCGATCGTATGCGCCTTGGCTACCACGCTATTCGTCATCTCCGACGAAACCCGGTAGCGCCGCGCAAGGTAATCGCCAACGGCACGGTATTTCCCGGCGTGGGGGCCTTCAATCACGGTTACTTTCGCGGGCGCCTCAGCCGCGTTGATCAGCTGCGCCAAGTCCAATGCGGCAAACCCATCGCCGAGCGCGCTGGCCATATGCACGCCGTGCTGGGCCTGCAGGATAGTATTCAGAGAAACCAGACAGATGATCAGCGTAAAGCTGGCTACTGTGTTACGCGCCCAAAGGGCCAATTGCGGCGCGCCGTGTTGGTCGAAGATTGCGGGGTGTGATTTTGCCATGACGCAAAACCTCCTTTCGTTAATCGCCGGCGAAACGACCGCCGGCCGAATGTTACCTTGCTGGGGTAACAGCGCTCCTCAGTTGCGACTTCAGTTACCGAAACCACAACCGCTTGTGGTTTTCGTAAAAAATTTCGCCAATTCTAGTGGTAGCTTCGTCGAGAAGCAACAACAATTATCTGCGTCGTATTTGCCGTTGAGCCGGCGCAAGGCAGCATGCTGCAATGCAAGAGGAGGCGGGATTATAGGGCGTTGCGTGGGGATGTCAAACGGACGCCGCGAGCATGCATGGCCGCTAATCGATGCGGCGCGTCTCATGAATTCTTTGGACCGCCGGATTGGCCAACGGCGATCCCCGCCCGTACTCATGAACGCCCAACAAATCATGCACGTTCAATTAGTTAAAGGCTGAAGAGTCGCCAGGAGCGGACTACATCGGCTGCCGTCGTCTCCACTCGACCAATGCTTGCTCAAAGCGGTCGACCGCCTGCCAGTAAAGATCATAGACGCAGGGCTCGCAGCCGCTCTGGCAGCACGCACCCGGCTCAGGCTCGGGCGGCATTTCGGGTGGCGGGCAAACCGGCGCGTCGGTGTCGCTCACTTTATACCGTCGCGCAGCGAGTCCGGCAACCGGTAACCCGGGTAGCGCTTTATGAATTCAGTCAGGCTTGATTTTGCCTCGTCTAACCTACCTTGTTTGCGCAATTCCTCAATCCGTTCCAGCCATTTTTCGGGCGTAACATCGACGTTGCTATCGAGCTTGGTAGCGGTCGCCGGCGCCGAAGGCGCAGCCAGCCGAGGCGTTGGCATTGCGTTGCTGGATGTAACGGCAGGCGCAGATTGATTGCCCAGCTCCTTTTTAGTCCGCGCGCCTTGCAATGAGTCTGGCGCACTTTGCGACGAGTCTCTTTCACGCTCAGTATCGGCGACCGCTGACTTGGCCGGCGCGTTTTTTCCAGCGACTATGCCTGATACGGCCGCCGGGGTCGGTGCTTGTTTATCGGCCGTTAATTCGACTGGTTTAGGCGCCGCCGGTGCCTGTGCGAATTCCTGGGGCGCATCCGGTTGCGCCAAAGGGCGTTGCGGCTTCAGCTCCACAGCACGGTTATTGCGCGAATCGACGTCGGCGGCGAATCCGTCGCGGCGCTTTGCCGGTGCAAGCGCACCGCGTGCTGCGGGTTCAGCGCGGCCCACCGATGCGTCCTTGGATGTTTGCACCCGTGGCCCCCTGAAGTCCGGTTGCGGCATGACTAGGCCCGACGAGGACATCGAATGCGATGGCTTGAGACCAAGGCTTTTAGGCGTTTCTGTTTCACGTCCGCGACGCGGTTCGCCGCCCGCCTCATCATTGTTCTCAGCGATCGACGATTTCAGTTTGGAGTCCGCCGGCAACGCCTCCTCGCCGGCGGGCGAGACGACCTCGGGCGCCTCTTCGCGCATCAGTGTGACCAGGCTCACGCTCAGGACGACGACTGCCGCAATCGACAATGCGCCGCGCCACGATCGCGCGAATGAAACGCCGGCCGGCCGCGGACGTGAGCTGACCTCGCGACGCGCCGCCGCCAGAATCGCCGCGTCGAGTACCGGCGGCGGCATGTCCTCGGCCGACGCGCGATAGATCGCCGCCAGTCTGGCATCGCGCGCGAAGTCGCTATGTGTAGTTTCACTCATGTTCAGCTCTGATGCTGCAAGCCTTCCCGTAATTTTGCAACCGCATAGCGCAGACGGCTTTTGGCCGTTTCGCGGCTGACGCCGGTCGCCAGTGCGATGTCTTCGATGCTCATGTCGGACTCCTGTTGCAGCAAGAACGCTTCGCGCTGGGCCGCCGGCAAACCATCGATCAACTGCAATAAACGCCGGGCCTGTTGCCTTACGTCCGCGCTGACCGCCGGATCGTCAACGCGCGCGGCCGGCACATCGTCGAGTTGCGGACCACCTTCGTCATCGAATGAGGCCAACGCCGCACCGGCTTGCGAACGGTAAAGATCGATCAGGCGGTTATGCGCGACGCGGTACAAATAGGTCGTGAATTTGGCCGTCACCGTATAAGACGTGCGGGCCCGGATGAGGTTCATCCACACGTCCTGAAACAATTCCTCGGCCGTCGCGCGCTGGCCGCACTGCCGCGCCAGATAACGGAAGACGCCGCCTTTATGCCGCCCGTAAAGCACGTCGAACGCACCAGCATCGCCGTCGCGGTAGCGTTCCATTAAATCTTCGTCGGTCGGGGTCGGGTTGGGCGGCATACCGGGTTGCCAGTATGCGCATGCAACCGCACTTGGGCAACCGCTGGGCACGCCGCTTCATGATGCACGCTCAGCGCGGATCCGCGACGAACGGGCCGGGGAATGGAGTGGGCCGCGCGAGCCGCGTGTTATCACGGATTACGCCTTGCGCGACGAGATTGCGATAGCTGTCGTAGTAAATCGTGATCACTTCATCCGGGACGCTCGACGCGCGCTCGAAATCGGCATAGCGCACGACCGATGTTTCGCTTTGGCCGTGCCCGGTACCGAGCTTCTTCGGTTCGGGCGCCGGCGCGACCGTCGAAGCCCGCGGTGCGATCGCGTCGTCGCGGGTGCTCTGCGCGAGCTCATCCTTCGCCGTGTTTTGCGCTTCGCCTGCGGGAGAGCTCTCGTTCGTCGCCTCGCGCCGGCGCTCGAAATAGCGATTGATAGCGACCGGCGGCTCAGCTTTTTTCCTGAACACCGCGACGCCGATGACGCCGACATCTGTGGGCCGGCCAGTACGCGCGGCGTAGGAATTTTCGAGCTCGGTAAAGAAAAAAGCGGCGGTGCGCTGCAGATTCTTGCGCCAGCCTTTCACGCCAAACGAACTATGCGGATTCAACACATACCCGGTCTGGCTCCAGTGGGCGGTCTCGCCCGAGACAGCGTTGACGCCGTCAACGGCAATCACACTTAGTATCTCGCCAGGCTGGTTGTTGCGGATGTTGACCTGGTATTCGTTGCCCGGCTTGCCGGCGACGTAGTAACGCCCTTCATGGAAAAACACGGTCAGGTTGCGGTTTTCGGCACGGTCGTACACCGTTATATCGGCGATATTTCCGACCGCGGCCGCCTCGCCTGCGAATATCAGTATCAATACAGCTGCAATCAGCGCTTTTTTCATGGCTTAACCCCTGGAATAAACATCAAATCGATGTCAAGGGTATAAACGGGCGGCCGCCGAGAAAAGGGTTAGTCGTTAACGCATAAGCGCGATGGTCACCCCCATTCGATGCGGCGGTATTCTGCCGTCGAATCAGGCTTAACCACCGCTTATTTCTTCCCCAGCGCCTCCGGGTTGAGCACGTTGACCGGCTTGCCTTCGCAGAAACCGACGATGCCATCGATTGCAGAACCGTAATACGACTCGTAAGTAGATTGTTCGACATAGCCGAGATGCGGCGTGCAAATGACATTCGGCAGCTTGAGTAATGGATGATTGCCGCCGATGACCGGTTCGTCCTCATAGACGTCGACGGCGGCGAAACCGGGGCGCCCTTTCTTGAGCGCTTCAACAAGCGCGCCTGCCGCGACTAACGGCGCGCGGCTGGTATTCACGAACAATGCGCTCGGCTTCATGCACCCGAGGTCGGCGGCCGTCACGATGCCGCGCGTATCCTTGTTAAGCGGAATGTGCAGGCTGATCACGTCAGCGCTGGTGAAAAATTCTTCGCGTGTCGCCGGCACTTCATAGCCCGCCTCGCGCGCCCTGGCTTTCGACGCATCGCGCCCCCAGCACGTCACCGTCATGCCGAATGCCTTGCCGACTCTGGCAACACAGCTGCCGATGCGGCCGGGCGCGTATACGCCGAGCGTCTTGCCGTTGAGTCCGGTGCCAACCGTCGTCTGCCACACGCCGTTCTTGAGCTGCTCGACCTCATGCGGGATATGGCGAAGGCTGGCCAATATCAGTCCCCACGCGAGTTCGGCAGTCGCATGCGGGGTCCCGCTGCCGGCAGCAGCGACCACGATGCCTTTTTCCGTGCACGCAGCAACGTCGATGTGATTCGTGTTGCGCCCGGTCTGCGCAATCAACCTGAGCTTCGGCAGTTTCTCAATGACGGCGCGTGGAAACGGCGAACGTTGCTGGGTGAGCAATACCGCATCGGCGTCGACTAACCGGGCCGCCAGCTTGGCAGGATCCTTCTCGGTGTCATGAAAGACCACGACTTCATGGTCCTTGAGACGCGCGAAGCCCGCTAGTTGACGAAATGCATCCTGATAGTCATCGATGACCGCGATCTTCATAAGAGCTCTCCGGAAAAATCGTTATTATGCCTTTGCCTATTGCCGATTGACTGCCCGACTTCATTATGCCCCGTGCGCTACGCCATCGTAATTTCGCCCTGTTCGTGGGCGGCCAGGTTTTCGCGCTGATCGGCTACTGGCTTCAGCAGGTAGCGCTCGGGTGGCTGGTCTATCGGCTGACGGGGAGCGCGACGCTGCTCGGCGTACTCGGATTTGCCGCCAATCTGCCCGTGCTGCTGCTTGCACCCTTCGCCGGGCTATGGTCCGATCGGTTTAACCGTCATCGCATGATGCTTGCCACGCAGATCCTCGAGATGTTGCAGGCAATCACACTCACCGCACTGGCTTTCAGCGGATTGATCGAGGTTTGGCACATTATCGTGCTGACCGCTTTTCTGGGCATGTGTGTGGCGGTCGAACTGCCGGTGCGCCACGCTTATCTATTAGAACTGGTCGGCGGCAAGGAAGATTTGTCGAACGCAGTGGCGACGACGTCGCTCGTCGCCAATTGCGGCCGCTTGATCGGACCGGTGATTGCGGGCGTGCTGATCAGCCGCTACAGCGAAGCGACATGTTTTTTCATCAATGCGCTCACCTACATCGCGGTGCTCGTCTCGTTTGCATTCATCCGCGTCAAGCCGCAGCGGTGCGCCGCTTCGCAGCCGACGATGTGGCGGGGGCTCGGTGAAGGGTTCGCCTACGCATGGCGCGTGCTGCCCATTCGCCTGCTTTTGTTGCTGCTTGCTGCCGTCGCACTTACCGCCGGCCCCTACAGCACGATGATGCCGGCGGTCGTGCACGAGCTTTTCGGCGGCGATGCGAGAACATTGGGATTCCTGCTCGGCGCGGCAGGCATGGGCGCAGTCGCCGGCACCGTGCTCCTGAGCATGCGGCGCAACGTGCGCGGTCTTTTGCGTTACATCCTGATCGCCGCACTCATGGTGGGCGCCGCACTCGTCGCGCTTTCTCTATCCCGGTGGCTGCCGGCATCCGTTGTGCTAATGAGCGTAATCGGATTCGGCATGCTGGTCGTCACCGTCTCGACCAACATGATTTTGCAAACGATCGTCGACGACGACAAGCGCGGCCGAGTGATGAGCCTTTATACCGCCGCCTTCCTCGGCATCGCACCCCTCGGCGCGCTGATGGCGGGCATGTTCGCCGACCGTTTCGGCGCCGCCACCACAATTACGATTGGCGGCATCTTGTGCGTGCTGGTGGCGGCGACCATCGCGCGCCAGCTCCCGTTGCTGCGCGCCCACATCCGGCCGATTTATGCAAAACTCAGGCTCAACATCGACTGAGCCGAATGAAAACAATTCAGAATCCGGACGCCGCAGCCATTCGCGCGCAAGTGCTGCGCGGAATTGCCGGCAATCGCACGCCCGGCTTGCACTTTCCGGGATTTTTTCTCGACATCCGCTGGCATGAGCTCGGCAACGAAGCGGCGCGCGTCTCAATTGCCAATGGGCCGCATTGCCGCGATCCCAACGGCGATATGGACGTCGCCGCGATCGCGATACTTGCCGATACGGCACTCGCCACCGCGACGAGACTTCTGATCACCCCGGGCGCCCGCCTCGCGACGATCCATATGCAAATTCAATTTACCGGCGAGCCCGCGACCGGCGAAGTAAGTGCAGAGGCAAAGATGCTGGGCTTCGGCGCGGGCGCCGCGCTTAATCAATCGCTGACGAACGCGACACTTATCGCCGGCGGCAAACCGATCTGTTATGCCAGCGGCGAATTTGTCATGCTGGACCCACCGCCTGGCGTCACGCTCTCGGCCCTGCCGTGGCAAAAAGAGAGGGCGCCGGTAGACGCGCTGCATCCTGACGCTCTCGCTCCACGCGAGCGCTCGATTTTAAAAGCCTGCGATGCGGCACTTGTGAAGTCTTCAGCGCACACTTCATTCGTTCAACACTTTTGGGGCGCCACACCCAGGCACAGCGCGAATGGAACGACGATGCGGGTCGCCCTCGGGCCGCATCTGGGCAATCGCGTGGGCCACGTGCAGGGCGGCATCTCGTTAGGCATGGCCGCGGCTTGCGCATGTGCAGCCCTGCCGGCGACCATGATGTTGTCGAACGTCTCGGCTTGGTACATCAGCCCCGGCCACGGCAAAGCGCTGACGGTCAAATCGCGCGTCGTACATGCGGGACGCTCGATCGCGGTCGTGCGCACTGAAATCAAAACTGACACCGGCGACCGTGTACTCGAAGCGGTGACCCATCACGTCGCGCGCAAACGCGACTGAGTCAGGCGGCGGCGTTCCCGTGTACTGCGCTTACTCGGGCACGATGCCCGCGTCTTTGATCACTTTCGTCCATTGCGTAATCTCGGTGCGAATAAACGCCGCAAACTGCTCGGGTGTGCCGGTGGTCGGCTCTGCGCCTTCACCGGCGAGACGATCGCGAATGTCCGGCGCGCTCATCGTGCGTGCGAGATCCGCGTTAAGGCGCATGACGAGTTCGCGCGGCGTCGCCGCCGGCACCAGCACGCCGAACCACGAGGTGACCGTATAGCCCGGCACACCGGCTTCAACCATGGTGGGCAGTTCGGGCGCGGCGGTCGCGCGACTCTTTCCCGTAACAGCCAGCGCGCGCACGCGGCCGGTCTTGACCTGCGGCAACGCCGCGGTGAGGTTGCAGAACATGAGCTGCACCTGCCCGCCGACCACGTCGGTCAGCGCGGGGCCGCTGCCCTTATAAGGCACATGCACGAGCTTCACGCGCGTGGCGCTGCTGAAGAGCTCGCCCGCCAGATGCGTCGCATTGCCGCTGCCGGCCGACGCGTAATTGAGCTGCCCGGGCTTGGCGCGAGCGAGCGCGATCAGTTCCTTAATCGATTTCACCGGTAATGACGGATGCACGATGACGACGTATTGTCCGCTCGTTACCTGGCTCACCGGCGTGAAGTCGCGCGTGAGATCGTAATTCAATTTGCGATAAAGCCCGGTATTGATTGCATGTGCCGGCGTGCCCATGAACAGCGTGTACCCATCGGGTGCCGCTTTGGCCGCCAGTTCGGCGCCGAGATTGCCGCCCGCGCCCGCGCGGTTGTCGATTACGACCTGCTGACCGAGCTGCTCGCCGAGTTTTTGCGCGACGATACGCGCGACGATATCGACCGCGCTGCCCGGCGATGATGCCGCAATCATGCGCACGGGCTTTGCGGGGTACACCTGGGCAAGCACATCGGGCGCAGATGCAGCGAGCACGCAGCACGCAATGCCGAACATCTGCTTGAACTGCGGCAATAGCCGCCCACTTGAAACATCAGCAAGCATAATCATCCCTCAGGCTTGGCGCCCGACGCTTTGACCACCGGCGCCCATTTTTTGATTTCGGATTTAATGTACGCGCCGAATGCGGCCGGCGTGCTGCCGACGATTTCGAAGCCGACATATTCGAGGCGCTCTTTGACGTCCGGCAGTCTCAGCGCGCGCACAATTTCGTCGTGCAGCCGCGTGACGATCGCTGGCGGCGTTCCGGCCGGCGCAAGCACGCCGTACCACGCGGTCGCCTCGAACTTTGGAAAACCCGCTTCCGCGATGGTCGGCAAATCGGGCATGGCCGGCGAGCGCGCCGCGCCGGTGACCGCCAGCGGCCGCAAGCGCCCCGCCTTGATATGCGGCATCACCGACGACATGCCGCTGACCATCGCCTGCACCTGACCGCCGACCAGATCGACCACGGCCTGTCCGCTGCCTTTATACGGCACGTGCTGCATGTGGATGCCGGCGGCGAGGTTCAGCAATTCACCGGCAAGATGGCCGGGGCTTGCGACCGCCGCCGAGGCGAAATTAATTTTGGCTGGGTTGGCTTTCGCGTAGGCGATGAACTCCTGGAAGTTTTTCACCGGCACCGACGGGTGCACGACAAGAATGTTCGGCGCGACTGCAAGCTGCGTGATCGGCGCAAAATCTTTGACCGGATCGAATGGCAACTGCGCATACAAGCTGGGGCCGATCGCAAGATTGGCGATATAGCCGAGCAAAATCGTGTAGCCGTCGGGCACCGCATGCGCGACGAGATCGGTGCCGATATTGCCATTGCCGCCGGCACGATTGTCGACGACGACCTGCTGGCCAAGTGCGTCACCGAGCTTGGTGCTGAGGGTGCGCGCGAGCGTGTCGGTGCTGCCGCCCGGCGCGAACGGAACGATGAATCTTATCGGCCGCACCGGATACGCTTGGGCGCAAACCGTCGCCACGCAAATGAGCAGTGCGCCCGTCAGCATTACAGTCAACAGATTCTTCACGAGGCTTGCCTCTGGTAATACAGCAATGCGGAAATTTTCAGTTGAGGCGTTCGAGAATTCGCTCACACGAGCCTGAAGCGTGACCGCCGACGCATCAGACCTTCTTGGTGACGCGATCTTCGGCGCGCCAGCGCTCCCACGCAAAACGCTGGTCGGCGACTATCCGCTCATCCTCTAGCATTGTTCGCACAAGCGCCGTGATGTCCGACTCGTAGCCTTTTTTGCGCTTGGCAAAATTCCAACGGTGGCCGGCGGGAAACACCGGGGATATGAGCAGATCTTTGAATTTCATGATTGCCTTTGCGGTGCGTTAACTTACAGCTAAAGTCAGCGCTGTGAATCGGTTAGCACGCTGACGCCGATCATCGAATCGCGAGTGATGAGAGCGACGAGCTCTTGTTCGCTCAGGTGCTCGGTATAACGCGGCCGCAGCGGCAACACCATATAGCGCATGTCGGCGGTCGAATCGACCACGCGGATTTCCACGTCGTCCGGCAGCACAGTGCCGAATTCCGCGAGCACCTGGCGTGGCTCGCGGACGACCCGCGCGCGATACTCGGGGCTCTTGTACCAGGCGGGCGGAATGCCGAGCACCGCGCGCGGATAGCACGAACACAAGGTGCAGCAAATCACGTGATGCCGCGCGGCCGTGTTTTCGACCACCGTGAGTTCCGGTGTCAGGTTCAAATCGATGCCCAGCAGATTCTCAATCGCCGGTTTTGCATCGGCGAGCAACTGCGCTTTGTACTGCGGATCGGCCCATGCCCGCGCCACCACCTTGGCGCCGAGTTCGGGGGTGCGCGATTCGGTGAGCTCGATCTGCCGGCGCAGGTCGTCCGCCGTGAAAACGTTTTTCTCGATCAGCAGTTCACGCAGTGCGCGCTCGAGCAGCGCCGATTCAGCGCTTACGCCGTGCACTTCGCTGACCGGCGCATGCGGATCGTGATCGTGCGCGTGGTCGCCGTGCGGATGATGGTGGTCGCCGGACATCAGTTGTCGCGCTCCAGCCAGTGTTGAAATATGTCAGCAGTGATGACCGTGGCGCGCGCGGGTCTTCCCCATACTTCTTTAAAATCAAATTCGATCTGATAGAGCGGCAGATACGGCACGCCAATCTGGTGATACGCGAGTTGTTCCGGGTTCGGGTAAGCGCCGAACACGCGCGTGACAACGCCGCGTTTACCGCGCAGATAATGCGGCGTGCGGCAGTGGGTCGTGACCTCTGCTGCGCGCACCTTGACCTTGTCGCCGGGGGCAAACGTGGGTTTCATGCCAGGCGTCGCGCCATTTTCAATGCGGTGAGTTTGCGGTTCAACTCGTCCTCGCTGATGAGCCTTTTCTCGATCACAAGTTGGCGTATTGCGCGCACCCACCGTTCGTAATAGCCGAGCTCGAAATATTGATCGCCCGATAGGGACTCGATCGCGCGGCGCATCGCATCCACGGTGTAGTAGCCGTGCTCGGGGTGTGCCAGGATCCGCATCATCGCGTCGACGCGTTGATCGAAAAATGTGCGCTCGTGTTCGGCGAGTTCTATCGGACCGGCTGGCTGGCCCCCGAGATCATGTACGGCGCGGGTCATGGCGTGGCTGCTGAATAAAGGACCCGGCCAGTATACCCGAGCGTGCGCTCCCTCGTGATTGGCCAAGATTGCGTGTTGCTGCGAACCACGTACCGCTAGAATTATTTTGGTCTGGCCGCAGCGACGAGTTCAGGGCGCGCCTTCAGCAGCGGATCGAGGGTCTTCGCGGGAACCACATAAACCCAACCCGCCAGGCCTTTCTCGAACTTGATACGGTCGTCGAGCTTTTTGAGCGTCTCCGCAAATTGCTTATCGAGGCGTTCCAGATCCGCCGGCTTCTCGTTGGTCTCCGGCGTGCGGGTGCGCGGTGGTTCGCCGGTGACCGCCACTGTCACATAGAAATTTTCGCTGCCAGCCTTTGGCGCAACCTTAATCGTGTAAACCAGATTGTCGTAGGTCTCAGCGACAAACGTTCGCGGCTTGTCGAGCGTCTCCGGCTTGACTTCAAATGCAACGTCGGTAAATGTCAGTGCGGCCAGCGCATTGACGGCCGCTACTGCTTTGCTCGGATCGAGTGCGCCGGCGCCGTCGGCAAATTTCCACGGATCAAATTCTTCTTTGCGCGCTATTTTCCATTGCGCGCTGTCACCGCTTGCAGCAAGCGATTTGATCCGCTCGGCCTTGAAGAAATCCTTCGCGAGCCAGGCTGCCGGTTTCGCGCTGGCGTTTTTCAATGCGTCCGACATCACCAGCACGGTTGGCGCGCCCGGGCTCAGCACATAGCGTCCGACCGGCGTTTCCTGCTGTATCGGCAAGGGGCTCGGCTCTTTTTTAACGATAATTTTGCCGAGCAGCAGACTGCCCAGCACGGTGCCACTCTTGTCGCTCAGTTCGAGCTGGGTGCCGGCGCCATCCGCCTTCGCATCCTTGTTCGGTGCCACGAGATTCAGGCGCGGCAGCAAGCTCGCGCCAACGTTCTCGGTCTGCACGACTTTAAGATCGGGCAATTTCACCAGCAGGTCACCGATCTCCTGCACGCTCGCGCTGTAGTCACCGCGTTGTTTGACCGTCCAGCGCCCTTCTTTCAATGCGAGGGTCGTCTCGTCCTTGCCGTCGTATAGACGAACCTGCGCGACTTCATTGGTCGCCAGTTTTTCAAACGGCTTTGAGCCGATTTTGGTGCCCGCACTGCGCCACGCACCAAGATCCTGCCAGAACAGCGCCAGGCCCGCGCCGCCCAACACCAGCAGCAAACCGATCAGGATCAAAAAGGTTTTGCGGTTCATTTGAGCACTGTCCTGCGGCGGCGCGCCATCGCGAGGCCCAAGCCGAGCAGCGCTACGAGCAGCGGCACCACGGCGATGTTGATGACCTTGGTCCAGAACTGCAGCGCCTCGCTTTCCACGCGCAAATTCTTGCGGAGTTCTTTCAGGTCGCGACGCGTTTCGACGGCTTTCTTCTTGAAGTTCTCGACTTCGGACTGCTGCTCGGGCGACATCGTCGCGGCCTGGGCGCCGGCGCGGTGCTTCTGCAGTGCGGTCAGTTTTTCCTGAGTCTGCTGCAAGTTGTCTTCGAGCTCCTTGATCTTGCCCAGATAGCTCTGCTGCGCGCGCGCTTCCATTTGCTGGATGACGGTGAGCGGCCGCGTGAAGGCGGCACGGCTGCGTAGTTTTGTGAGATCGAAATCGCCCGCGACCTGCTCTACCAGGCTTTGCGCGAAGTTGAGATTGCCATTGCGCGGCACCACCAGACGCTGGCCAAAGACTTCCTGAACTTCGACCGCCGCGCCATCCGTCAACATGTCGACGTCGGAGACCAGTACCACCGAGTTTTCCTGCGCCGCTTCGGTCAATTGCGCTTCCGCTTTCGGCTCATCCGCTTTGGCGTCTGCTTTCTTTGGATCTTTCGATGGCGGCTCGTAAGGCTTGGGCTTGCCCTCCGGAAAGGCGGTCTTGAATTTGCCGGTCACGCGCATTGCAAGCGGATAGGGCGAGCCAGCGGGCTGAAAGCCGCGCGTCGACGGCTCGCCTGACAGCGTTGCGATAATCAGATCGGCCAGCATCGCGTTAGGCGACGATTGCACGAGCAGCGTCTGCGTCAGGCCTTCGGCGGGTTTGCCGGTAAACGTGCTGGCGAACGGCAACAGCAGAGTGCCGACCTGGCTCGCGACGACGTCGTCTTTGTTGAGCGCTTCGCCGTTGAGCGACAATAACGTCGGCAGAATGCGCGGTCCGGCGCCGCTCGCGTACGTGAGGTCGGCCACGACCTTGCCCATTTCCATGCCATAGCCCCAATGCTTGAGTAGCCGATAAAAAGTCGACTGGCCTGCGTTGTTGCCGCCAAACGGATTTTGCAAGTCGGGCTGCTGATCGAAATACGCATACGAGTCTAGAAACGCGATCATCTTGCCGCCGCGCAGGATGAACTGATCGAGCGCGTATTCGGTGGTCTCGGAAATATCGCGAGGATGAATGACCAGCAGCACCTTGATGTCGTCGGGAATTTTTTCGACCTTAAGGTCAACTTTCTTGACGGTAAAAATGTTTTGCAGTTCGGTCGCGAGCGCCCACGGCTCGGTCGGCTGCTGTTTGGTCATTGGATTCAATGGCCGCCCGAGCACCGGCAGGCCGCTCATGATGCCGACGACCGGCTTGGTCAGCGACGCAACACGCGTTATCGCGCGCGTGATGTCGTATTCGAGTAGTTGCTCACGGTCGGGGGCGAGCACCGGCAGCGCGGCCTTCTGGTCGAGAAAACTCACGGCGAGGCCGAAGTAAAACTTCTCCTGCGTGTTCGTGAGCTGGCCTTCGATGCCGTCGAGCACGGCGGAATCTTCGGCGTCGGAATCGGGTTCGGGATTCAATTTCTCGATGATGACTTTGCCGTGGCCCGCGCGTTCAAACTCGCTTAACAAGTCTTCGACGCGCTTGGCAAACGTCTTCAAGCCGACCGGCACCACGCTGCTGCCTTGCGAAAAATACAGCCGGATTTTGACCGGCGCGTCGAGCTTGCCGAGAATCTGTTCGGTGCCCTGCGACAATGTGTAGACGCTGCCCTGGGTCAGGTCGACGCGCGCGTTGAATGCGCCCAGCAGGAAGTTAACGGCGATGAGGATCGCCACCAGCGCGGCGACGCCGCCGGCCGAATAAACCAATGTCGCGAAATGTCTTTTGTTCATGGCTCCCGTATCCCTACTCTCAGCCCGCCCGATGGCCGCGAATCACGACCCCCGTCGTAAACAGCGCAAATCCGATCACGGACAGGAAAAATACGACATCGCGCAAATCGAGCACTCCGCGCTGAAAGCCTTCGAAGTGGGTCATCACGCTGAATGACGCAATGGTCTGCACGAAGGCGGGATTCGCCCAGCGCACCAATAGGTCGGTTACGGGCGTGAACCCCGCAAGAATCAGGAAGAGGCAGATCATCACCGACACAATGAAACTGATCACCTGATTGCGCGTCATCGCCGAGGTCATACAACTGATCGCGAGATAAGCGCCCGACAGCAGCGCGCTGCCGACATAACCGGCGAAGATCACGCCGTTGTCGGGATTACCGAGCCAGTTGACC
>JANXRI010000241.1 GCA_025353085.1 Betaproteobacteria bacterium | reverse complement strand
GATCGAGCGCGCCGGCGGCTGGCTCAGAGGAAGTATTCGGCGGGATCAATCTCGACACTTCCTTTCGGCAAGGTGCGTTTGATGCCTGCCTGCTCGATTATTTTTGGCGTCTTTAACTTGTTGCGATGCAAATCAAAAATTACCATCACCCGCGGGAACAGCTTCAACCGGGGGTTACGCGCGATCACGATGGCGATTTCGCTCGAGTGCAGTTCGACGAGGGCGCCCACCGGATACGTGCCGATGCACTGAATAAACTGTTCCACGAGCGGCCCGTCAAACTTGCTGTCGCGCTCATCGTAAAACACCCGCAACGCGGCCGCAGGCGCAAGCGTTTCGCCATAGGGGCGCGGCTCGGTTAAGGCGTCAAAGCTGTCGACGAGTCCCGCCATGCTGCCGAACAAGCCGATTTCCGCGCCTTTCAGGCCGTTGGGATAGCCGCTGCCGTCAAGACGCTCGTGATGAAGCGCCGCCAGCGCCGGCAATTCGCGCGGCAAGCCGCTTGTTTCTTCGAGAATCGCGATCGAATGAGCGACGTGAGTCTTGCAAAGTTCAAGCTCGGCTTCATCCAGCGGCCCGTTCCTGGCAAGCAAGTCAGCGGGCAGGCGCAGCTTGCCGACATCCTGCAAGAGGCCGAGCATGCCGAGTAAATCGATCTGCGCGCGAGGCAGCGACAAAAACCGTCCGAAGGTGATCATATAGATCGAAACGCCCATGGCGCGATCAAGCGTGTGGAGGCCCGCTTCTTTCATTTTCGCGAGCAGCAGCATGGCGTCCGGATTGCGCACGACGCTATCGGTCATGTTGCTCACCGCCTCGCGCACGCGCGGGGCATCGAGCGCTTTGCCTGCCTGCACCGAGCCGAACACATCCTTTAATATCAGCGTGGTTTTGCTTTGGACCAGGCGCGCGGCCGGCAACTCGGTAGTGACCGGGACGAGTTCTTCATAGGTAACGCGTTCTTTGATCGTGTCAAGAACGCTCGGGCCGCGTGCGCCGCCGGCAAACGGGATCGGCGCCACATCGCTGCCTTTGTCCGTATCGATCGTCACCTTGCGGCAATACTTTTTTAACGCCTGAATCTGGGCCTCGGAGTTAACCACGAAGCCTTGGTACATGAAGGGCGTGTCGGTCCATGGGCGATCGAGCGCGTTCACGTAAACTCCGTACTTGAGCTGCTCGACCGAGATTAGTTTTTTCATGTTATCGCGTTATTGCGCCACTGTTTTTTTCGCGGCGAACCCGCGATTTTCCGTCCTTCCTGATGCAAACGCAATTAAGGCGTCGCGTCAGAATTCGAAGACTTGATTGTTGTGCAGCGGCAACGGCCGCGATTTCACCGCGAGTTCCTCGATTTCCTGCATGGTCAATTCAATTTCACTGGGCTTGAGGTGCGTAATGTAAACCTCAGCCTCCAGCGTGAATTTTTCGAGCTCTTCCCCCAACATCGCCGGGCACAGGTGCATCGCCAATTCGGCGAGGCGGCGGTCCTTATCCGAAAACGCCGTTTCGATGATCAGAAACTTGAGATTCTTCAAGGCATTGACGACCACCCATAACGCGTCGTTGGGCCCGGTATCGCCCGTGAAAACGAGACTGCCGCGCCCGCTGTCGAGCAGATAGCCGACCGCGGGCACGGTATGGACGGCGGGCAGCACGGTAATTTGGCGGCCGCCGAGATCGATCACCTGCCCGACTTCGATCGCCTCATAGCGCAACCACGGTTCTTCAGCGGTCGGAATTACGGTGAAGTCGGGCCATATATCCCAGTTGAACAGACTTCGCTTGAGGATTGCGATGGTTTCCGCCAACGCGTAGACCGTGACCGGCTTTGGCCGCAGGGCGCCAACCGAGTCGACAAAAAACGCGATCGAGTTAACGTGATCAAGATGCGAGTGAGTGACGAATATGTGATCGACGCGCGTCAGTTCGGCGAGGGAAAGGTCGCCGACACCCGTGCCCGCGTCGATCAGAATGTCATCGTCAAGCAGAAAAGCCGTGGTCCGGTTCTGTTGCCCGCCGATACCGCCGGAGCACCCGAGTACGCGTAGACGCATTGCCGTTGTGTGCCTAGCCGTTCGCAGGCATCAGGGCGCCACCCGCAATAGCGCAGAAAGCTTGATGAGCGCACGGCGTGAATCGCGTTTGGCCAACGGTGCTTCCCCCTTGAATGCAGACAGCACATCCTAGCACGCTGCCTCGTGGTGATGCGCATATCCGCATGCCTTGACTTAAGATTAAAGCGCCACCATCCCCATCCAGAACATGAGCTTGTCGCCGACCTCGACATCGTACTTGCGCACGAAGTCGAGTTTGCCGTCGGCGCCGATGCGGAACACCGACAGCCCGGCCGGCACATTTTTAACCGCGGCTCCGTCGCGCACGAGCACCGGCAGATTATGCTGGGCCACCAGCATGCGTCCGCTGGGGTCGATATGGAAAGTGCGTGGATGAATGCCGCGCGTTTCGATGTTCTGAATCTGCGTCGGCTCGCCCGTGGACTGATTGATCGAGTACACGACAATGCTGTTTTCTCCGCCTTTGAAAACCTGCTTACCTTCGAACTCGACCGTGTCCTGGGCGCGATTACAACCATACAAAAAACGGCCGTTCGGATGGACGTGCACCGTGCCAGCCGCTTGGCGCGCGCGAATATTCTTCGGCTCGGCCAGCGTTTCGGCGCGGAAGGCAAGCCTGGGGTTAATCTTGCCGTTTTCCATCTGGTACGTGAACATTTTGTTCTGGGTCTCGATCGATACATACATCCATGGCTTGGTCGGATGAAAGTCGAGATGCCGCGGACCGAACTCTTTTCCGTTATTCGGCGCAATCGAGACTTCATTGCTCAACACGCCATTCTTGTAGTCGAATACTTTCAGCGCGCCCGGGTCTTCGGCTTTGGTCGGCGTGCCCTCGTTGCCGCGGGTGACTAAAATTGCCAATCGGTTGTCCAGCGATACGCGCGCCTGATGACCGTAAATCCCGAAGTCAAACGGCCCGGGCTGCTTCACTTCGTCGCCAAGCGTGGCGTCCGCATTGATTCGATAGACGCGCAGGTAACTCGGATTATTGAACGCGACCAGCACATGCTCCGAAGGAATATCGGTCGTCATGTGGATAGGCCGCGTGGGCAGCGCAATCGGCTTGCCGTGCGGGGTCAACGCGCCGTTCGCCGGATCGATTCGATAGGCGCTCACGTGATGATCGGTGCCGGCCGGGCCCGTACCTGACGCGCTGCTGCTCGTCGCGACGTAGAGATAACGGCGCGACACGTGCGGCCATGCGTACTGAACGCCGGCGGGCAAGGTGATGCTCTCGCGCGGCGTGAGCGTCGCGCCTTCGACATCCACCTCGTAACGCGTGAGCACTGCGCCCACGTTTGCATAAAGCGCGACCTTGCCCGGCTTGGGTTGCGCCCACGCCGCTTGCGGCATGGCGGCGGCAGTTGCCATCAATGACATGAATGTTCGACGATCTAGCATGTTGTTCCTCCGTTTTGAATTTGATTACGGTTATGCGAATCTGGCGATTGAGGCATTACGTGATTATGTGATTATGTGATTCTCAATCGCTTTAATCACTCAATCACCCAATCACCCAATCACCCAATCACCTGATCGCTCAGCGACCCATCGCTCATCACACTTCAAGCGGCGGCCGCCGCGTGTGCCAGTCGGTCGCGCGCTCGTACGCGGCGGCCGCGCGGAATACCGTGACCTCGTCGTGCATGCGGCCGACCATCTGCAGCGCAATCGGCAAGCCGCCTTTCGACAGCCCGCACATCATCGCGAGCGCCGGCTGACCCGTCAGATTGAACGGGCTGCGCGCCTGGCGCGGATAGGTGCGAGCGAGTTCCGCTTCATCGTCGATGCGGCATGCCGGATCGAGCGAATTCGCGCACAACAGGATATCGACATCTCGGAATGCGGCATTCACCGCATCCGACAATTGCAGGCGGCGCTGCTGCGCGTGCACGTAATCGCCTGCCGACAAAAACGCCCCGCCCATCAGCTTGCGCCGCGATGTCTCGGCATAATCGCCGGGCCGCTCGCGCAGCCATTGCGCATGCAC
>JANXRI010000323.1 GCA_025353085.1 Betaproteobacteria bacterium | reverse complement strand
CTTCAAATCTGCGGCCGAACTACACAGCGAATACGCGGCGCTGCTTGGCGCCTCCGCGCCCGCCAGTGTGGTTCATCAATGCGGCTCGGGAGTCACCGCGTGCCACAATCTGCTCGCCATGGAAATCGCCGGCCTTGGCGGCTCTACGCTCTACCCCGGTTCGTGGAGCGAATGGTGCAGCGACCCGCGCCGGCCTGTTGAGCGTTGACATCCCCGCCGCCGTTGCCGCCGTGTCGTTGCGGCCTTATTCGTGATTACGGTGCACAGCGCCGGGCCAGCAGCGAGTGTGGCAATCTTCGTTCGCGGCATCATGAGCTAGCAAATAGCGCCGCCTCAATGCGGCGCAAGACAACCCGCAAATAAAATCCCGTCAGAAACTGCTTCACCGCAATGCGTTGCTTTCATACCTACGGCCTCCCGTGTGTCACTTTGATACGGTTGCCCAATTTAGTTTCCGTGAACGCCGGTTAGTGCGCCGGAAAAATGCGCGCCGGCATCACGACATCGAAGTCTGGCTCCATGCTGCAAAGTATGCGGACGACCCGGTTCCGTTAAGTACGGCTGTGGCGTTAACCTCAACGGGCTATTCGACTAACATGACGCAGGCAAGCGGCGCTGCGGTATGAACCACCGGAGATTTGTAATAGACTGGCGACGTCGAAGCCCGAGCTTTTCATAAAAGGGTGGAACCAGGGGGAGGGCGAGTGAAAATCCTGATTGTTGATGACCACCCGTTAATTCGGGAGGCGCTTAAACATGTGCTGGCAGTTCTCGATGCCAACATTTTTCTTGTCGAAGCGAAAAATTTTGCCGAGGGACTCGCCGCTGCGGCCAGCAATGCGGATCTCGATCTGATCTTGCTTGACTTGGGTTTGCCCGATGTCGACGGCATAGACGCACTGGCGGAGTTGCGTCGGTGTTTCCCAGCGGTGCCCACGGTTGTGTTATCCGCCTCGGAAAACCCGGCCATAGTGATGCGTGCGATCGAAACGGGCGCCATGGGGTTTATTCCCAAAACGACGTCGTCCCATTTACTCCTGAACGCGTTGCGTCTCGTGCTCGGCGGCGGGGTGTATTTACCGACCGAAGTTCTGCGGCAGCACCGCGGCACGCCTGAGCCCGCGCTGCGGCTTGCCGTGGAGGCCAGCGACAGCGGCAAGCTGTTGAGCCCGCGCGAAATCGGTCTTACGGTTCGCCAAGCCGACGTATTGGCGCTGCTTGTCCAGGGTAAATCAAACAAGTTGATCTGCCGCGAGCTAGATCTCGCCGAAGGAACAGTCAAAATTCATGTGACTGCGATTCTGCGCGCGCTTAATGTAATGAACCGGACGCAGGCCGTCATTGCAGTCGGAAAACTAAGACTGCAGTTGCGCCAGATCTGATTTTTTATCAAACGTCGGCTGCCGGATTCCGAACCTGAAGAGGCCCGCATGAAATTCCGCCGCAGGAAAAGAGCGGCGCGACCGCTGTCTGATGCAACCTTGCAAACGCTGATCCACGCGGAGCAAATCAGCACGTTGTATCGCGTCTTGCCCACCTCCATCTCAGGCAACATGGCCGGCGCGTTGATGCTATCCGCCGTTCTGATCGGCGAGCGCCCCGCCAGCATCATCCTCGGCTGGCTTGCATGCATAACCCTGTTTCAGAGCTGGCGGCTTACGCTTTATCTGAAAAGCCGGGCGGCAGGATTCAAGCTCGATAACGTAAAACGCGCTGCTACGGTGTGGGCAGTGGGCGCGGGAATCTCCGGCGCACTATGGGGTGCGACAGCCGTGCTCTTTTTCATCTCCGGGCATCACCTCTACCAAGCGGTGTTAATCATACTGGTCTTCGGCATGATCGCCGCCGCGGTGCCGATGCTGGGCTCGCACCTTCCCTCGTTTTATCTGTTCGTCCTGCCGACTCTAACGCCATTCATCCTGCGCAATGCGCTTGAGGCGGACGTGCCGCATTTCGTTCTCGCCGTCATTGCTACTGCCATCATGCTGGGGATGATGTCGTTTGCCCGCGACTACAATCGCATGCTCACCGAGTCGTTAAGTAACCGGTTCGAGAAACAGGCGCTGGCCGACCGTCTTGCCGCGCAGAATGTCGATCTCGAGCAGGCGGGCATTGCAGCAGAACAGGCCAACCGGTCCAAGACTCAGTTCTTCGCGGCAGCGAGCCATGATCTGCGCCAGCCTCTGCATGCGGTAGGGCTTTTTGCCGCCGCGCTCGCTGACAAAGTCCGTGACCCCGAAGGCGCGAAACTGGTCTCCAGCATAAACGAATCCGTGCAGGCGCTCGAAGCGCTGTTTAACGAGTTGCTCGATATCTCAAAACTCGATTCCGGAATAATCAAGCCGGAGATCAGCGATGTCCGGCTTGCCGACATATTCGACCGTTTGCGCCGTGAGTTTGCAACCGAAGCGGCGGCGAAAAATCTGCGACTGACCATTGTTAGCGGGCCTCTTATCGTGACGAGCGATGCCGTGTTGCTCGAGCGCATTCTGCGCAATCTCATCAGCAACGCCATTCGTTACACGACTGCCGGCGCCGTTACCGTGGATGCGGCGCCCGTCAACGGCAAACTTCGAATCGCGGTGCACGACACTGGCATCGGGATACCGGCGCCCGATCAGAAGCGCATCTTCGAAGAATTCTTCCAGCTCGGAAACCCCGGGCGCACCAGCAAGAAAGGTCTCGGGCTAGGGCTTTCAATCGTTCAGCGATTGTGCGCCCTGCTCGACTACCGGATTCTGCTGTCTTCCGAACCGGGCAAGGGTTCCACTTTCAGCTTCGAGATACCGGCCGCCCGGTCGGCCAGGCAGCCCGCAGCCATAGGCGCGACGCCGTCACCTTCACGCGCTGACTTGACGGGGAAACTCATCGTCGTTATCGACGATGAAAGCGCCATTGTCGACGGCATGCAGGCATTGCTGGGTGGGTGGGGCGCCGAGGTCATCAGCTCGACCACCGGCGATGATGTGCTGGCGGCCGTCCACGCCGCCGGCAAACTGCCGGACC
>JANXRI010000267.1 GCA_025353085.1 Betaproteobacteria bacterium | reverse complement strand
GGCAAGAATCTGGTGATCGAATCGCGCTACGCCGATGGCATTCCGGACCGGCTTCCCGCGCTTGCGGGCGAGTTGATAAAAGCGAACGTCGATGTCATCGTCGCGACCGGCGCGCCGACCTACCGCGCGTTACAGCAGGCTACCGCAATACCCGTCGTTATCACCGTAGCCGCGGACCCCGTGCGCGAGGGCTGGGCGGCCAGCATGGCGCGACCCGGCGGTCATTTCACCGGACTTACGTCCACCGCCGCGGAGGCCGGGCCGAAACTGCTCGAACTCCTGTTGGCGGTTATCCCCAAATTGTCACGCATAGCCGTGATGGTGCATCCCGACAACTCGACACATCCGCCGCAGTTAAAAAACATCATGTCCGTCGCGCAGAAGTCCGACATCCAGGTCATGCTCGCGGAAGCAGATACGGCCGAAGGCATCGGGCGCGAATTCGCGATGCTGGCCAAACAACGCGTCGGCGGCGTGATTCTTTTGAACGATACATTCTTTGTTCAGCAGTTACGCGAGTTCGCTGCGCAATCGCTCAAGTACCGCATACCCTCCATAAGTTCACTCATCGAGTTCGCCGAATTCGGCGGCGTTATGAGCTACGGGCCCGACCTCGTCGATAATTTTCGGCGCGCGGCCGCGTACGTCGACAAAATACTGAAGGGCGCGAAGGCCGGCGAATTGCCGATCGAACAACCCACGCGCTACCGCCTCGCGGTCAATCGCAAAACCGCCAGGGCGCTTGGACTCACGTTTCCACAAACAATCATGGTGAGCGCAGACAAGGTAATCGAATGAAGCGCGATCCCGGACATCCAGACGCCGGATCGCACCGCAGCCGTGCAACCGACGCCGTCGCGCCATCGCAAGCGTGTTCGGAACGTTCAACACGGCGGCGGTTACTGGCCGCCCTCGGCGTGGTCGCTTTCCCCCTGCCATTCGCAGCGTATGCGCAGCAACCCGGCAGGACGCCGCGCATCGGCTTTCTCTATTTTGGTTCGCGTCAATCCGCGATGGAGGCTGGCCGCTATAACGCGTTCGTGAATGGTATGCGCGACCTCGGCTATACGGAAGGCAAGAACCTCATGATCGAGGCGCGCTTTGCCGATGGCAAACCGGACCGCGTTTCGGCGCTGGCAGCCGATTTGGTGAAACTCAATCCCGACGTCATCGTTGCAACCGGGTCGCCTATGTACCGTGCATTGCAGCTCGTGACCAACACTATCCCCATAGTCCTTACCGTCGGGGTCGACCCGGTGGCCAGCGGTTATGCCGCCAGCATGGCAAAACCGGGCAGAAATTTCACCGGCTTGACCGACACCGCGGCGGACTTGAACCCGAAACTTCTCGAACTCGCGATGACCGTCGTGCCGAAGCTAACGCGCGTCGGTGTGCTGATCCATCCGGACAACGAGTCGCATCCGCAGCAATTGGCGAAGCTGATGCTGACGGCGCAAAAAGTCGGGGTGCAAATCGTGCTCGCCGAAGCCAGCGCATTGCCCGCCATCGAAGCGGCTTTCGGCATGTTCGCGCGCGAACGCGTGCGCGCGGTCATCATATTCAGCGACACGTTCTTCGCCCAGCAACCACGCCAGATCGCCGACGAGGCGGCTAAACCGCGGGTTGCGACTTTGTCGAGAATCACCCGGTTTGCGGAAGCCTGTAATCTGATCACTTACGGTGCCGAGCTTTTGGACAATTTTCGGCGCGCTGCAACCTACGTCGATAAAATACTGAAGGGGGCGAAACCCGGCGACCTCCCCTTTGAGCAGCCCACGCGCTATTACCTGACGCTCAATCTGAAGACCGCGAGAGCGCTCGGCCTCACAATTCCTCAATCGCTGCTCATCAGCGCGGACAAGGTGATTTGATGGAGTGCAATGACCGGGAGTGGGGTGCGGGTTTTAATTGCAGCGGCAACGCAGGCCGGTTTCAAAAGCAGCGGCGCCAGATATTGACCGCGCTCAGGGCGGCATTGCTCTGCCCGTTGCCTGCTCTTGGCGAGAGAAAAGTCGGCATCACGATTCCCAAGACGATCCTCGTGCGCGCGGACAAGGTAATCAGGTGAGGCGTCGCGATTTTCTATTCGGTGGAACGCTGGCAGCGCTGGTAACGAAAAAAGTATCTGCGCAGGGGCGAGTCGTGCGCATCGGAATCATGGGCAATGTCGATCGGATCATTTCGCCTACTTTTCCGCCCGCCCTCAAACGGCTGGCGGAACTGGGCTTTGTCGAAGGCAAAAACACCGTCATCGAGTATCGCGAGAGCCGCGGCGTAACGGAGCGCGTCGCGCAACAGGCACGGGAACTTCTCGCACTCAACCTGGATTTGATCATTACGCTGGGGCCGGTGCCTCCGGTGCGCGAGCTTATTGCCGCCAAAGCGACTCTGCCAATCGTTTTTTGTGCGATTGATTATGATCCGGTGGAAAGCGGCATCGTGGCGAATTACAACCGTCCGGGCGCTAATATCACCGGCGCCTACATCCCGCAGCCGGCGCTGACCGGCAAGCGTTTCGAACTCGCGCGCGAATTGCTGCCGGCCGCCAGGCGCTTGCTCGTGTTTCACGATGCGTTTAGCGAGGACCAATTCGCGGCACTCAAAAAGATAGCGGAAAAAACGCCCATTGCAATCGAAGAAGTTCAGTTCAGGGCTCCCCCCTACGATTACGCCACGGGTTTTAAACCGCGCGCGGCAGGGCGGGCCCACGCTTTTATTTGCTTGATGTCGCCGCTGTTTTTCAAAGACCGCGCGCAGATCGCA
>JANXRI010000238.1 GCA_025353085.1 Betaproteobacteria bacterium | reverse complement strand
CGGTGTCGCAGAGCCATCGACCGGACTCCAGTCGAAATTCAGCGTCTACCATTCGGCGGCGGTCGCATTCGCCGACGGCGCCGCCGGGGTCCTGCAATATACGGACGCCAAGGCGAACGATCCGGCGCTTGTCTCTCTGCGGCGCAAGGTGAAGCCCGTGTCCGACGCATCGCTGCGCAACGATGAGGCCTACGCCACCGTCGTCGCCGGCAATATCAGGGAAGAAGCGCACGTTCTGCACGCCAGCGGCACTTCTGAGAATCCGATGGGCGATGCGGCTATCGAGGCAAAATTTTTGGCGAATGCAACGCCTGCCATCGGTGAGAAGCGCGCCAAGCGCGTGTGCGAAGCAGTGTACGCGCTGGAGGACATTCACGACGTACGCGATCTGATTGCGTTACTCGCATAATTACATTGCGTGAATTGATTCGCCCCCCCTTGGCTAATAAACCCACAGCAGCCGGCACCTTACATACTCGCGCGCACACCTGCCGCTTTTATCACCTTGGCCCACTTTGCAAGGTCAGATTTTAGAAAGTCCGAAAACTGTTCCGGAGTGTTTCCCACCGGCTCGGCACCTTGATCCGCGAACCGGGTGCGGATATCAGGATTACGCAGAACGTTGACTATTTCGGTATTCAACCGCATGACGATTTCGCGCGGCGTGCCGGCGGGTGCGAGGATGCCATGCCAGCCGATCGCTTCGAATCCCGGCAGACCGGTTTCCGCGAAAGTCGGCAGCTCGCTCGCTACCGCAGTACGCTTGAGGCTGGTGACGCCCAGCGCGCGCAGCTTGCCCGTCTTCACATGAGGCATTGCGGTAATAATAGGGTCGAGCATCATCGAAACATGGCCGCCAAGCACGTCGATCAGCGCGGGCGCGCTCGCTTTATAAGGCACGTGAACCAGCTGGATGCCCGCCATGCTTTTGAGTAGTTCGGCGGCGAGATGATTCGCCGCGCCGTTGCCCGCCGACGCGAATGACAACTCGTTCGGCCTCGATTTGGCCAGCGCGATAAGCTCTTTGACCGTTTTGGCTGGTATCGACGGATGAACAACCATTACGTAGGGATAGGTCGTCGCCAGCGTGATCGGCGCGAAATCCTTGAGCGCGTCGTACGGAAGGCGCTCGTAAAGACTCGGATTAATCGAGTTGGGCCCTGTTTGCCCAAGTATCAGTGTATAGCCGTCGGATACGGACTTCGCCACCAGCTCCGTGCCGATGATCGCCGCGGCACCGGTTCGGTTGTCGACCACCACCTGCTGCCCAAGCGCGTCGCCCAGCTTTTGCGCTATCGCGCGCGCGACAATGTCCGCACCGCCGCCCGCTGAAAACGGCACGATCAGACGGACCGCCTTTGCAGGATACGTCTGCGCGAAGCTGCAGGACGATATGAGGGCAATACCCGCCCAAGATGCCGGGGATATCAGCGATGAAATGCGGCCATGTCGCATGCGCCCTCCCTGATTAAATTAGAAGTCATCTCTTAATCCTCGTTGAGGCGGGCAAATACTGCACTTTCGTCGGACTTAGTTCGAATTAGTGGACACTACCGGCTCGCGCGTGTGCCAGTCGGTCTCTCCCTGAAACGCATCGCCGATGCGGAAGAGGATGTCTTCGGCAAACGGCCGGCCGATCAACTGAAAGGCGGCGGGCAGGCCGTTGTCCGTAAATCCCGCCGGCACTGCGAGCGACGGCAGCCCGAGGAAATTGATTGGGCGCGTGTTGCGCGTAATGCGGGCGAGCATATCCATGACCTCTCCCGAGTCTCCGGGCGCAGTCTCCGCGCGGGTGGGCAGCGGCATCGTCATGACCGGCGCGTGCAGGACGTCGACTTTGTCGAACACCTCGCGGACAAACTCTGCAGTGATGCGCGGCCGCGCATTCAGCGCTTCCAGGTAACTCACCCCCGGCACGAGCATCCCGGCCTCCGTGCGCGTGCGTACCACCAGCGAAAGGTCTTGCGGGCGCTCCCGCAGCCAGTTTGCGTAAATAGTTGCCGATTCAACCTGGCCGATGGCATTGGTGAGTTGGTAAGTGTGCTGCGGGTCCGGGACATCGAGCTCGATGATGCGCGCGCCGAGTGAGCGCAACACTGCGCGGCTCTGCGCCATGAGTCGGCGCACGTCCGGGGTGGTCCCGTCGTAGAAGTGGTTGCGTGGTACCCCTACCTTCAATCCCCGGATACGGCGGTCGAGCAGACGCTCGTAGTTCGGCACAGGATCGCCGCTCGAAGTCGGATCAAGAGGGTCGGCGCCGGCGATGAGTCCGGTGATTCGGGCGCAGTCGCGCACGGTCCGCGTAAGCGGACCGACGGTGTCGAGCGACCAGACGCGCGGCAGGATGGCATGGCGGCTCACGCGACCGTAAGTCGGCTTGAGACCCACGACGCCGTTCGCCGCCGCAGGCAGCCGTATCGAGCCGCCCGTGTCCGAGCCGAGGGCGCCGTAGCACGTTCGCGCCGCTACCGCCGCCCCGGATCCACTCGATGATCCGCCAGTGATGTGCGCCGTGTTCCAAGGATTGCAGCAGTCGCCCCAGTGCTCATTGTGTCCGGTCGGGTTCGCGGCAAACTCCGCCATGTTGAGGTTGCCCAGCCAGAGCGCGCCGGCGGCGGCGAGCCGATTAACGACCGTCGCCGTGACCGCTGGACGGTAGTCGCGCAGGATCTTGCTGCCACCGGTGCAAATGCGCCCTGCCCGGTAGAACATGTCCTTGTGGGCGAGCGGGACACCGTGCAGCGGTCCAAGCTTCGCGCCGCGCTTGACTGCACGGTCGGCCGCGCGCGCGGCGCGCAAGACCTCTTCCTCCTCGATCGCTATAAAGCAATTCACAGCCGGCTGCACGGCCTTCGCGCGCTCGATGCAGGCCTGCGTTACTTCCAGCGAAGACACGCGCTTCTTCCGTATCGCCTCTGCGACCTCGCACAGGCTCAGGTTGAGGAGGTTGGATTTCATCGTTTGGCGAGCGCAATCAGGGTGACCGCGAAGCTCGTGGGCTGGTCGTTAAAATCATTCTTCGCACCTTCCGCGCGCGCGGCTCCGTTCACGCGCGCAATCTCAACCGCGAGCTGCGCGGCGCGCTCTGCCGTCACGTTCACGCCGCGCAGTTGCGCACAAAGCCGCCTCACGGCTGGCGCATCGATGTTCTTTGGCATCCTATGGTCTCCTCTGCGGATTGTTTTGGGGGGGGTGTGCAAGGATAGTCGCGTGGCTGCTGGCGCTCGCCTACTCGAGCTTGATCCCTGTTTGTTGGACGACCTTGCGCCAGACTTCCGTCTCGCTGCGGATGCGTGAGGCAAACTGCTCGCGCGTGGCCACGGACGGCGAAATTCCATCGCCCTTGAACCGCTCCACCATTTCCTTCGTCTGGAAGGCGCGCGCGATCTCGGCATGGACTTTGTCAGCGATGGCTTTGGGAACGCCCTTCGGTCCAATCATGCCCTGCCAGAGCAGCACCTCGTAGCCCGGCACG
Organism: Betaproteobacteria bacterium; assembly: GCA_025353085.1. Taxonomy (GTDB): domain Bacteria; phylum Pseudomonadota; class Gammaproteobacteria; order Burkholderiales; family SG8-41; genus PALSA-1004. The sequence goes on along the minus strand of JANXRI010000238.1, from coordinate 3,568 downwards.
CCGGCTTCCTGCACCGTGGGAATATCCGGTGCCGTGGCGATGCGGTCGCGGGTCGTCACGGCAATGCCGCGCAGGCGTCCCGACTTCACGAGCGGGACGGTCGGCGGCGCATCGCCGAAAAACAGCGCGACCTGCCCGGCAACCGTGTCGACGAGCGCCGGACCGGTGCCCTTATAGGGCACGTGGATCATTTTCACTTCCGTCATGCCGAGGAAGAGTTCGGTCGCGAGATGAGTGATGCTGCCCGCGCCGCTCGTCGCGTAGCTAAGCTGCCCGGACTTCGCCTTGGCAAGTGCGATGAAGTCCTTGACGGTCCGCGCCGCCACACCCGGATGGAGGGCGACGATGAACGGGCCTTGCGAAATCTGCGCAATCGGCGTGATGTCGTTGATCGGATCGAACGAAAGCTTGTAAAAGCTCGGGTTGACCGTGTAGCTGCTGCCCATCAGGGTAAACGTATAACCGTCGGGCGCGGCGCGCACGCCGATCTCGGTGCCGACGATGCCCCCCGCGCCCGGACGATTGTCGACAATGACCTGCTGCCCCCACGCTTCGGTAAGTTTCTGCGCCGTGATGCGCGCAATGAGATCGGTACCGCCGCCCGCGGCGAATGGCACGATCACCCGCATCGGCTTGCTTGGATAGGCTGCCGCCGTCTCCGCTGCCATTACGGGCCAGCAAATCGCCGCGCAAAGGGCAACAACTAATATGATTAAGTACCTGCGCATCGCGTTTCCTTATGAGACGGTTCAATCACCCGACAGCGCGTGCGGATGTCGCGTAGTCCAATCGGTTGCCTGCTCATAGGCGTCGGCAACGCGGTAGACCAGCGCCTCGCCAAACGCGCGGCCGACGATTTGCATGGAGAGCGGCAAGCCGGATTTGCTGAATCCGATCGGCACGGCCAGCGCCGGGTTGCCGGTCACGTTAAACGGTGCACGGGCCTGTCGTGGATAGGTGTGATCGATAGCTTGCGGGTCGTCAATGCGGCATGCAGGGTCCATTGAACTTGCCGTCAACGCGACATCGATGTCGGCGAACAGCGCGTGGAACGCATCCGCCAGCTTGCGGCGCAGGCGCGTCGCATTGACGTAATCGGCCGCACGGACAAAAGCGCCCGCCATCAGGCGCTCGCGTGCGAGTGCACCGTAGTCTTGCGGCCGCTCGCGCATCCATTTTTCGTGGATGGCGAACGCTTCGCCGGTGAGTATCGTGCGATTGCAGGCAGCGTACTCAGCGAGCGGCGCAATCGTGATCTCCCGAATTTCGGCGCCGAGTTCCGCAAGCCGCTGCACTGCCGCCTCGATGCCCGCCGCCATCTCTGCGTCGGCCTGCATGTCACGGGTGTAGAAATGGCGGATCACGCCGATCTTGAGCCCCTTCACGCCGCGGCCAAGCGCCGCTGTATAGCCGCCCGCCGCGCGATTCGCACTGCCGGGATCGCGCGGGTCGTGGCCCGCGATCACGTCCAGCATCAACGCATTGTCCCGCACCGTGCGCGTCAACGGCCCGACGTGGTCCAGCGAGTAGGACAACGGAATGACGCCGCGCCGGCTGACCGCGCCGTAAGTGGCTTTCATGCCGACTACGCCGCACATCGACGCAGGGTTGCGTACGGAGCCGCCTGTATCCGTGCCAATCGCCGCCGGTACGAAACCGGCTGCGGTCGCAGCTCCCGAACCACTCGAGGACCCGCCACAGAAGTGGTCGCGATTCCACGGATTACGCGCCGGAGGCCATGGCAGATCGAACGATGGTCCACCGATCGCGAACTCGTGCGTCGACAATTTGCCCATGAACACGCCACCCGCCGCGCGCAGTTTCTGCACCACAGTCGCATCCGATGCAGCGATGTTATCCGCGAGTATCTTTGAATGCGCCGTCGTCGGCAGCCCCGCGTAGTCGACAATATCCTTCACGCCGTACGGCACGCCGTGAAATGTTCCGCGCCAGTTTCCGCGCATGATTTCCGCTTCAGCATTACGTGCATCCTGCATCGCGAGCTCGGGTGTAAAGCGAAGGAACGCGTTTAGACTTCTGTCGTACCGCTCAATGCGGTCGATCAATGCCTTGGCATACTCTACGGGCGAGAGCTTCCTCGTTCGCAGCAAATCGGCGGCTTGAGCGACGGTGAGCCAGGCAAGATCGTTCATCGATCTTCGTCCAAGGTTACGTGAAAGACGTGCGCCGGCTCGTCGGCGGGCACCAAGGTGTCGATGGGCAGTGCAGCGCGGCGGGCGCGTGCGCTGACGGTCGCCCTCAGCAATTGTTGCACGTGTTGGTCTTCGAGGCGCGTTATGCCGATCCGGGCGGCCATCCTGCGCACTTCGTCGAGAGTCAAACTGTCGTCTGTCATTGTTGCATTCCTCCCCGCTTTGATGTGGATTCAATAGTTGCAAAACGTCAACTCGCGAAATTGAGCTTCGCTTCCTTAACCACGCGCTTCCATTGCTCGACGTCCCGCTTGATGACGTTATGGAAAATTTCGGGTGCCCCGCCCACGGGTTCGATGCCATCCTTCGCGAGCCGCTCTTTCATTTCGCGCGTCTGGATAATTGTGTTGACCGCCGAATTCCATCGCCGCACGGCGTCCGCCCGCATTCCCTTCGGTCCCAGCAGGCCGTAAGTGATCACCGCTTCGTAACCAGGGACCACCTCCGATAACGCAGGAAGGTCGGGAAGCGAATTCAGGCGGCTTTTTGTCGTAACCGCAGTGCCGCGCAAACGCCCCGCTGTGACGTGCGGCAAGGTCGCGGGCATGCTGCCGAAAAGGAAATCCACCTCTTTCGAAAGCAGCGCTGTAAGCGCGGGGCCGGTACCTTTGAACGGAATATGCACTGTACGTATGCCCGCGGAGAGATTCATCAGTTCCGTTGAAAGATGCGTGATAGCTCCAGTGCCGCTCGACGAATAATTCAGTTTCCCCGGATTCGCCTTGGCATACGCGATGAACTCTTTGACCGACTTGATCGGTACCGCAGGATGCAGCGCCACGATCATGCCGGAGTCGCCGATAGCAATCACCGCCTGGACGTCATTCACCTGATCATACGAGAGCTTATAGATGGCCGCGTTGGTGCCATAACCGGAAACCATGCCGATCGTGTAGCCGTCCGGCGTTGCATGCGCGATCATTTCTTCGCCCAGGCTGCCGCCCGCGCCGGGACGGTTGTCAACCACGACCGACTGGCCCAAAACCGAGGTCATCTGCTGCGCAAGAACGCGCCCTACGATATCGGTGCCGCCGCCGGGCGCAAACGGGACAAGCATCCTTATCGGCCGGTCGGGATACGAGACTTGTGCAAAGGAGGCAGTCGCGAAAATCGAGACAGTCACAAGAAGAACGGCCCGCTGCGGAAATTTGGTCATGCGTGGTCCTTTTTCATGAGATTTGGTCAGCGTTTCATTATGGATTAAGTTAATTGACCTTGCGCGCGAGCACGCGCGCGGGTGAGCCGTCGGCATCCTGCACGTTTAACGCGAGGAACATGAACTCCGCATGGCCGTTCGAAAGTGTTTCAAGATTCGTCAGATGCTCACTGACCAGCACACCATGACCGAGCAACAC